>DASRUW010000299.1:0-3014 GCA_035655255.1 Telluria sp.
CCGAATTCGAGACTGAGGTGGGGCAAGAGCGCTGGTCATGGTTCGCCGGTCCCACGCTGCATTACGGCGGCAAGTCCTGGTGGGCGACGCTGACCTGGTTCCAGCAAATCCGCGGCGGCGGCGAGAAATTCGCCGGGCAGGACGACAACGACCTGCACCTGATCGAGAAGACCAAGCAGGAAGTCCGCGTGAAGTTCGGCTTCGAGTTCTGAGGCGGCCAACATGAAAGAACATGACCTGAAAGGATTATGGCTGCTGCCGGTGGCGGCCGTGGTGGCGCCAGCTTACGCGGTGGACTACCTCACCGCCGAGCAGGCGCAGAAGCAGATCTTTCCCGAGGCGCAGGCGTTCAAGCCGATGCTGGTCAAGCTGGGCGAAGCGCAGCGCGACAGGATCAAGGCGCTGTCCGGCATGCGCCAGCGCTGGGAAGAGCAGCGCGTCTGGCGCGTGGAGCAGGGCGGCAAGCTGGCGGGCTGGTTCGTCGTCGACGACGTGGTCGGCAAGCACGAGTTCATCACCTACGGCGTCGGCCTGTCCGCGGACGGCCACGTGGTCGGTCTCGAGATCATGAGCTACCGCGAGACCAAGGGCGACCAGGTGCGCGATGTCAGCTGGCGCAAGCGCTTCGTCGGCAAGACGCTGGCCGACCCGTTCAAGCTGGATGAGGACATCCCCAACATCAGCGGCGCCACGCTGTCCAGCCGCAACGTGACGGACGGCGTCAAGCGCCTGCTGGCGCTACAAAAGGTGGCTTTAGGCAGTGAATAAGGCGAAGCGCATGCGCCCGCTGCTGGGGACCTTCGTCGAGATCGGCGCGCAGTCGGCGCATGCCATGCCAGAGTCCGCCATCGCCGCGGCGTTCGCGGCGGTGGAACGGGTACAGGCGCTGCTCAGTTTCCACGATGCGGGAAGCGAGCTGTCGCGGCTGAACCTGGCGGATGGCAAGGCAATTGCATTGCATCCGCTCAGCCTGCGCGTGCTGCGACTGGCGCAGGGCATGACCCGCGCCAGCGGCGGTCTGTTCAACTGCACGGTGGGCGGCGAACTGGTGCGCCTCGGCGTGCTGCCCGACCACGGCTGCGGCGCGCAGCTCGGTTGTGGCGTGGCCGAAGACATCGAGTTGCACGGGGCGACGGCACGCCTGCGGCGTCCGGTGCTGGTCACGCTGGACGGCATCGCCAAGGGCTACGCGGTCGATTGCGCGATCCGTGCGCTGCAGCGGCGCGGCATCACTGCCGGCTGGGTCAACGCCGGCGGCGATCTGCGCGCGTTCGGCGACCTCGTGCTGCCGGTGGCGCGGCGCGAGGCGGACGGCAGTATGGTGCCCCTCGGCGGCCTGCGCGAGGCGGCCATCGCCACTTCCGGCATCCGCGCCTCTCATGACGCGACGTTTCCCGGTTGGGTCGTGGGTGCTTCCCGCACTCCTGGCGTCTGGAGCGTACTCGCCCCCACCGCCTGGCGCGCGGATGCGCTGACCAAGGTCGCCGGCCTGGCGGAGGAAAGCCGGCGCGCGCGCCTGGTGCGCCAGCTGGGCGGCCGGCTGGTGGAAAGGGCCGTGACATGAGGGGCTATCCCGGCTGGTTCTACCCCTTGCTGCTGCTGACGGTGGTCGTGCTGTTCGCCACCGGCGGCCTGCTGACGCCGCCCATGCTGGACCTGCGGCTTGAATGGGAAATGCCGTGGCGGCTGGGCGCCGATCAGCGCATCGCGGTGGCCGCGCTGCACGCGGCGCTGTCGTTCCTGATGTTCGCGCTGCTGGGCGCGCTGTGGAGCGTGCACATGCGCGCCGGCTGGCGGCACCGCAGGCACTGGCGGAGCGGGCTGGGCATGGTCGCGCTGCTGCTGTGCCTGATGGCGAGCGCCATCGGCATCTATTATTTCGGCGACGAGACGGCGGCCACCGCGTCCGCTGTCTCGCACCTGGCGGCCGGCGCGTTGACCTTTTTGCTGTTTGGCTATCATGCCGTGATCGGCTACCGGCACGCGGTGCGCCATCATCACGGCCGCCATCACATCTGAAGCGGAAGTCCTTGCCGGCGAAAAACCCAGCACTTTGAATTGCTTGGGCGGCTTGCGTCAAGGTAAAATCCGACACTTTATAGACGCGAAATCCCGCCGTGCAACCGATACTCAAATCCTCCAAGCTCAATAACGTCTGCTACGACATCCGTGGTCCGGTGCTGGCGCGAGCGCGCGAAATGGAAGACGAGGGCCACCGCATCATCAAGCTGAACATCGGCAACCCCGCGCCGTTCGGCTTCGAGGCCCCGGAAGAGATCGTGCAGGACGTGATCCACAACCTGCCGGACGCCTCCGGCTACAGCGATTCCAAGGGCTTGTTCGCCGCACGCAAGGCGATCATGCACTACACGCAGGGCAAGAACATCCGCGGCGTGCAGATCGACGACATCATCATTGGCAACGGCGTGTCCGAGCTGATCGTGATGGCGATGAATGCGCTGCTGAACAACGGCGACCAAATCCTGGTGCCGGCGCCGGATTACCCGCTGTGGACCGCCGCGGTCAGCCTGTCCGGCGGCACCCCGCGCCATTACCTGTGTGACGAGCAGTCGGACTGGATGCCCGACCTCCAGGATATCGAGAGCAAGATCACCGCCAATACGCGCGGCATTGTCATCATCAATCCCAACAATCCGACCGGGGCGCTGTATCCGCGCGCAATACTGGAAGGCGTGATCGACATCGCGCGCAAGCACGATCTGATCGTGTTCGCCGACGAGATCTACGACAAGGTGCTGTACGACGGCAATGAGCACACCTCGATCGCCTCGCTCGCCGACGACGTGCTGTTCGTCACCTTCAACGGCCTGTCGAAGAACTACCGCTCCTGTGGCTATCGCGCCGGCTGGCTGACGGTGTCCGGCGAGAAGCGCCACGCCAAGGACTACATCGAAGGCCTCAACATGCTGGCTTCGATGCGCCTGTGCGCCAATGTGCCCGGCCAGTTCGCGATCCAGACCGCGCTGGGCGGCTACCAGAGCATCAACGACCTG
>DASRUW010000300.1:0-2509 GCA_035655255.1 Telluria sp.
GGCCTGTGGCTGCTGGACGAGCGCCTGCCGCAGGCGTGGCGGGCGCACAGCCGCCTGCTGCCCGCGCCCGCGCGCCGCGCCGACCGGCCCGAATTGGCCTGGCAGGTCCTCAACGCCGCAGCCGGCGCCGCCCTTCGGTTCCAGTTCGGCGCCTTCGTCCTGGCCGCGGTGCCGCTTTGGCTCGCCGCGACACGACACTCGGTGGCGTCCATCGGCCGCTACCACATGGCGATGGCCGCGCTGGCCCTGCTGGCGCTGCCCCTGATGCGGCGCCTGGCGTGGCGCTCGAATACCTATCTGTGGCTGCAGGTGCTCTCCGCCGCCCTGTGCGCCGCCGCGCTGGCCCTGCTGCGCGACCTTGCCGACGCCTGGGCTCCGGGCGCGGGGCTGGTGCTGCTTGGCGCGGCGATGACCCTGGGCCTGGCCGTGCAGCAGGCCGCGCTCGGACGCGCGCGCCGCCTGTTCGAGCTGCGCGGCGGGCTGCCGCCGCTGCCCACGCCGCTCAAGGCCGTCGGGCCGCTCGCGCTGGCGCTGGGGCCGTTCGCCGCCGCGCTCCTGTTCCACGTGAGTGGCGCGGACGACGCCGTGCACATGCTCGCCGCGCTGTATCTGGTATGGCTGGCGGTGTTCGGCATCGGCCAGCAATGGCTCGCGCGGAGGGTGGCATGACCGGCCGGCGTGCCGTGTTGACCGCCCTGCTGGCGGCTGCCTTGCCGTTGCGTGCGGCGCCGCGGCGGGTTCGCGTCTACCTGCTGTTGCCGATGGCGGAATCGCCCATGGACAGGGGTTTCCGCACCACGCTCGAAGAGGCCGGGCTGGACGCGGAATTCGTCGTGCGCGAGACGGGCCTCGACCCGGCGCGGATCGAGGCCGCGGTGCGCGAGGCTCGGGCGCGCGGGGCGGACCTGGTCTACGCCGGCAGCGCCGCCCTGGCGCGCGCTGCAGCCGGGCCGGCCCACGGCGCGGATCCGGCCCGCCATCTCACCGACATTCCCCTCGTCTGCGCCACCTTGTCCGATCCGGCCGACGATGGCCTGGAACCGCGCCGCCAACTGCTCATCGCGGCCGGCGCCGCGCCTCTGCCCGAACAGCTCGAAGCGATCCTGGCCTATCGCCCTTTCGAGCGCATCGCCGTGCTCACCGACGCGTCGCTGCCGCTGGCTGCAGCAGGCGCGGAACGCCTGCGCGCCGCCGCGGCCGCCCGCAACGTCCACCTCATCGAGCGCAACCTGCCGCTCACGCTGCGCGGGGAGCCGGCCACCGCCAGCCTGCCCGCCCTGATGGCGGTGCTGGTGCGCCAGGGGGCGCAACTGCTGTATCTCGGCGCGGACGGCTGGCTCCAGCAACGGCGCCACGCCATCGTCGACGCCGCGCTCGAACAGGGCCTGCCGACCTTCGCGTGCGACGGCAGCCTCCTGCGCGGCGGCCACGCCCTGTTCGGCCTCACCACCCAGGCCGCCACCGTCGGCCGCCTGGCCGCGCAGCACGCGCTGCGCATCGTGCACGACGGTCCTCCCGCCGCTGCCATGCCCGTCCTGCGGCCGCGGCGCCATCTCTGCCTGATCAACATGCCGGTGGCGGCGCGGCTCGACCTGTACCCGGCCATGGCGCTTCTGAACCGGGCCGAGACCGTCCGCTAGCCGGCGCACGTGCAAGGTCGGTTAGAATGGCCCGGTCCCGATATATCCGCCCGCGCAACGATGATCGCAAATTGGATTAACCGCCTGTTCGGCGGCGCCGCAACCGCCGAGGCTTCCGCGCCCGCACCCGCGGTTCGCCCGGCGGCCGCCGCGCCCGCGCCGGCGTCCGGCAAGCCGCTGTCCGCCGCCGAACTGAATGCCGACTTCTACCACTGGCTGAATGGCGAAACCACGGAGGTGCCGCCGGCGACGGTGGAAAAGGTCATCACCGAAGAACTGGGCCGCCTGCTGCAAACCCCGTCAACCGCCGCGAGCATGGTGCCGCGCGTGCCCGCCGTCATTCCGCAGCTGCTGCGCAGCCTGCGCGAGGACAGCA
The DNA here is from genome assembly GCA_035655255.1 of Telluria sp. Lineage (GTDB taxonomy): Bacteria > Pseudomonadota > Gammaproteobacteria > Burkholderiales > Burkholderiaceae_D > Telluria. The sequence continues at coordinate 2,017 of DASRUW010000300.1, forward strand.
CTTCCGGCGCCGACCTGGCGCGCCAGATCGGGCAGGACGTGGTGCTGGTGGCGGAGGTGGTGCGCGAGGCGAACAGCCCTTACTACGCGCCCACGGCCCCGGTCAAGAACATCGAAGGCGCCGTCATGCTGCTCGGGCAGAACGGTTTGCGCTTGCTGCTGGCGCGGGTGGCGTTCCGCCCCGTGATCAGCCAGCAGACCGGCCGCTTCGCCAAGCTGGCCGCGCCCAACATCTGGACGCAATCCGAAAAATGCGCCCTCGCGGCGGGCATGCTGGCCGTCTCGAGCGGGCAGCCGCAGTTCGAGGCCTACCTGTCCGGCCTGATGGAGAACGTCGGCCTGATGGTCGCCTTCCGCCTCATCGACCAAATCTACGACGCGGAGGCGCTGCCGCAATCGGACGACTTTTGCCGCCGCCTGTCCGCCTATGCGCGCATGCTGTCCGGCCGCATCGCGCGCCTGTGGGACCTGCCGCCCGACGTCATCACCGCCAT
>DASRUW010000301.1:0-14068 GCA_035655255.1 Telluria sp.
CTTCTCGTAGTTCTGCGGCACGTACATGCCACCGGCGGTCTGGATGTCGATCGGGGCGTCGTCCAGCACCGAGGCCGCCGTCAGCAGGCGGCGCTCCAGCGCCAGCTCGTACAGGAAGGGCTTGAGCGTCGAGCCGGCCTGCCGCAGCGCGGTGACGCCGTCCACTTCCGATCCGCCCGCATTGGCGACATAGGCGAGGATCTCGCCGCTGGCGTTGTCGAGGACCACCACCGCGCCGTCGCCGACGTTCCGTCCGCGCAGCAAGGCGATCTGGCGCCGCAGCGCTTCCTCCGCAAAACGCTGCAGGCGCGCGTCGAGCGTGCTGCGGATATCGCCCTTGCCAGGCTTGAGCAGGCGCGCTGCGACCGGTGCGGCGGCGGTCAGCACGCGCGCATCGGCGGGACGCCCCAGCGCGCGCAAGGTTTCCCATTCGATCGCGTCGCATCTGGCGGCCAGCGCCAGATCGCGCCCCAGCGCGCAGGCGCGGCGCGCGACGAGCTTGGGCGCGGCGGCCGGAGCGCGCACCAGACTCGCCAGAATCGCCGATTCGGTGCCATCCAGGCCGGAAGGCGCCTTGCCGAACAGGCCGCGCGCCGCCGCGCCGACGCCCCGCAGTTCGCCCCGGAACGGTACGAGGTTGAGATAGGCCTCCAGCACCTGGCCCTTGGTCCAGCCCTGCTCCAGTTCGCGCGCGGCGACGATCTGGTCCCACTTCTGCCCCAGCGTGCGTCCCTGCGCACCGGCCAGCAGGCCCGGATCGAGCAAGGCCGCGAGCTGCATCGTGATCGTGGACGCGCCGCGCGGACGGCTGCGGAACAGGTTTTCCCAAGCGGCCTTGGTCAATGCGTTCAGGTCCACCCCGGAATGCTCCATGAAGTGCTGGTCCTCGGCGCGCAGGAGAGCGCTCACCAGCGCCGGCGACACCTCGGACAGCGGCACCCAGGCGGTGCGCTGGGAGCGCGCATCCAGGCGCATCGACTGGAGCGGGACGCCGTCCCGGTCCAGCAGGCGCGCCTCGGACGCCTGGAACGACGTGCGCACCTGCTCCGGCGTCGGCACCGCCGCCGAGGCGGCGCCGCACAGCACCGCCGCGCACAGGACCAGCAGCTTCATGGATTCACCGTCACGGCCGCATTCGGAACTTCGCCGAACATCTCGGGGTTGTACATCGCCTCGACCCGCGTCGGCGGAAGCGCGAAGCGGCCGGCGTTGTTCAGGCGGACGGTGTACTCCACGCTCCACTTGCCCTTGGGGACGAACTCGTAATAAGCGTGGAAGCCCTGGAAGCTGCGCTCCTCGAAGGCGGGCCACACCCACCCGCGCTGGCGCTCGCCGCGCGTGCCGATCTGCGAGTCGCGGCCCAGGCCTCCGCCCAGCACCGAGGCGCTGGCCGGGATCGGGTCGTCCACCACCACCCAGGTCATGTCGGCCTGCGCCTCCAGGTCCAGGTGCACGCGGTAGATGTCCCCGCGCGACCACACGCCTTCCTGCTTGCGTTCCACCGGCGTGATGGTGCGCGTGATACGGAAGCCCGTGGACAAGGGCTCCTTGAGCGGAATCGCCGCCGTGCTCTGGATGACGGCCCACGGCTTGCCGCTGCCGTTGTGGCGCAGCTTGAGGTCCTCGGTGTCCTTGGGCCATGCCAGCGTCAGCGCCCCGCCCTGCCCGTTCGCCTTCTTCTCCCAGTCGAAAGACCTGGACTGGCCGGCCAGCGCCACCGACGTGGCGCCGCCCACCGGTTCGGACTCGAACTTGTCGGAGAACTTGCCCATGGCGAGCACGCCCCAGGCGTTGGCGATGGTGGTCTCCCACTTGCCCTTGCGCTGGCGCCCCAGCGCGCCGCGCGCGAGCCGGCCCATGTCGCCCTGCCAGGACGGGTTGTCCAGCATCGCCAGCAACAGGCGGTTCGCGTTCACGTCGGCGGACATCATCAGCCACCACCAGTTGTCGGTGCGCTCCGTCGAAAAGCCCATGGTGGTGCCTTGCAAGTTCAGGCGGGCGCGCAGGATGCGTTCGGCCAGCGCGCGCTGGGCGTCCCGTTGCGGCAGCGACGGGGTGCGGTCCATCACCAGGTACCAGTTGATGACGGCCTCGGTCGGCCACAGGTTGGGCGCGATGGTGAAGGACTCCAGCATGTCCGGCGTCACCAGGCCATAGCGGGACAGCGCCTCGAGCGCCGCCACCTTGCGCACCGCGACGTCGGCGGTCGGCAAGGCGGAATAGCGCACGACCTTGCCGCGCACGAAGTTGGCCAGGCCCTCCGTCATGCGCTCGCGCAGCGCGTCGGGGATCCCGTTGCCGCTTTCGTTCGCCACGCTCAGCACGTAGGACGTCAGGGTGTCCGAGCCGTACCAGCTCAGAGTGAAGTACTTGACCAGACCGTCCCTGTCCAAATAGGCGGGCAGCGCTTCCATGTTCTTGGTCCACAGGTCCTCGTCGCGCAGGGCGATGGCGCGCGACGTGGTCTGCTCGAAGCAGGTGTAGGGATAATCGAGCATGTATTCGCGCACGCCCGGCATCTCGTCCGCGATGCGCGGCGACAGGCGGGTCACGATGCCGCCGCGGCCCGGCACGGCGTCCGCCGGCATGCGCACGGGGACGGTCTGCGTACGGTCGAGACGCAGCAAGGTGGCCTGCAGTGTGCGCACGGGGATCACCGCCTTCACCTCCTGCTTGACCTTGATGCGGTCCGCCGCGCCCTGCGTCTCCGCGCTCGCGTCCCACGCCAGGGTGGTGGCCTGCGGCACCGTGTAGTCCCAGCCGACTTCGCGCGATTCGCCGGCGGCCAGCGTCAGGTTCTGCTCCGGCAGCGCCTCGGCCTTGCCCTGGTCGGGCGCGACCGCCGCGCGCAGGGTCACGGCCAGTTCATGGTCGGAGGCGTTGCGCAGCGTGTAGCCGGCGTGGAAGCGGTCGCCGATGCGTACCAGCGCGGGCAGGCCGGACATGAGCATCAGGTCCTGGGTGCTGCGCACCGACGCGTGCCCGGTGCCGAACAGGCTGGCCGCGCCGTTGGCAATGGCCACGATGCGGAAGCTCGTGAGCGAGTCGTTCAGTGGCACCTGCACCTGGGCGTCGCCGTTCGCGTCGAGCGTCACGCGCGCTTTCCAGAACAGGAGCGTGTCGAACAGCTCGCGTCCGGAGCTGCGGCCGCCGCCCCCGCCGTGCGGGAAGGCCTTGCGGCCGAAATGGCGCTTGCCGATCACCTGCATCTGGGCGGTCGCGGTCTGCACCTGCAGGCCGCGCTCCTGCATCATGGTCTCGAGCAGGTCCCAGCTCGCGTTCGGCATCAGCTCCAGCAGGCCCTCGTCCACGGCGGCGATGGCGACCTCGGTGCCGGCCGGCGGCTTGCTGCCGTCGGCGCGGGTGACGTGGATCGCCACCGCGGCCTTTTCCCGCACCTTGTAGACGGTGCGTTCCGGATGCACGTCCACCTTCAGTTCATGGGCGGCCCAGCCCACGCGCACCGGCGTGATGCCAAGCTTGTATGCCGGCTTGCCCAGGTCGACCAGCGCGGTCGGGCGCACGCCCGCCACGCGCCCGCGCACCACCAGGGTGGATACGAACACGTTGGGCGCATAGTTCGCCTTCATCGGGATCGAAAACACAGGCTCCTTGCCGCGCAAGTGGCGCACGTAGGTGTCCATGACGCCTTCGCGCTCCACGGTTACCAGCGCGGTCGCTTCGCGGAACGGGCTGCGCACCTGGAAGCTGGCGGTCTCGCCGGGCTCGAAACGCTTCTTCGACGGCAGCACGTCGATCCGGTCGTTGTCGCTGTGGCTGAACCACCAGTCCGCGTTCCCCGCCACCCAGACCTCCGCGTTGGCGAAGGCCGGACGGTCCTGCGCGTCCTGGGCGCGGGCGCGCAGGATCAGGTTCCCTTCCTGTTCCGGCTTCACGTCGCAGAACAACAGGCCCTTGGCGTCGGTGCGGCCGCTGCACGCGCTGCCCAGGTGCTTCACTTCGCTGGTGTTCTCGTAGGAGTAGAAGCCGCCCAGCAGGCGGCGCCGGTGCGAATAGGTCGTGCGCTTGAAGTAGTCGATCGTGACCGGGGTGTCCGCGACCGGTTTGCCGTTCACGTCCAGCACCACGGCCTGGAAGCGCAGCCCCTGCTTGCTGGACCACCAGCCGTCCGGCTTGATGCCGACCACGACGCCGGACGGCCACAGCGGCACCCGGCGCGACACGGTCAGGGTCTCGCCGTTGGCGTCCTGGTAGGACATTTCGGCCAGCAGCTCCTGCGGCCGGTCGCCCAGCGCGGGCAGCTTGTCGACCTGGACGCGCGCGCCGCCGCCCTTGTCGAGCGTGACCTGGCGCGTCTGCACGCCCTGCAGCGGGGCGGCGCCCTCTTCGCCCTCCTCGCCTTCCATCCAATCGTCTTCGTCGAAGGTGCCGGCCGACTTCTCCGCGCCTTCCTTCACGTCGCCGTTGGCGAAGACGAAGCCGTCGAAGTCCGGGAAGTCCGCGCCGCGCGGCTCGAGCACGGTACGTAGCTTGACCTGGGCCAGCGCGGCGCCGCCGCCGGACAGGTAGGACAGCTGCAGGTCGAGCGGCACGGCTGGCGGCGCGATCAGGTTCTCCTTCGGCGGCTGGATCACGCCGCGCATGGTCGGCACGCGGAACTGCTCGACCCGGAAGCTGCCGGCGGAGCGCCCGCCCAGCATCACGTCGTAGGTGCCCAATTTGGCCGTCGGCGGTATGGTCCAGGTGCTTTCTGCGGTAGCGTTGGCATGCCACTTGATCGGCAGCTCGATCTTCTCATCCGTCCCCTGGTGCAGCAGGAAGACATTGGCCGGGCGCGCGGCGCTGTCCGCGATCTTCAAGGCGCGCGCACGCCAGTCGGCGCGCTGCTTGCCGCCCTCCGTATCGCTGGGAATCACGATGCCGCTCATGGCATGCTGGCGCAGGAAGTGCTTCATGTGCACCGTCTCGCCCGCGCGCAGCAAGGTCCGGTCGAACACCGTGGTCGCGATGACCGGATCGGCGTCGCGGCTTTCGGTGCGCACGTTGAAGCGCCACGATTCGATGCCGCGGTCCCAGGTCGAGAGCGTGAAGGTCATGTCGTCGCCGGAACGGGCACTGATGAAATAGCGCTCGCCGCCGTCGCAGCGCGCGTTCAATTCCTTCGCGATGCGGGCCACGCCGTTGCCGTCGGTGCGGCCCTTCCACAGCTCCTTGCCGGCGCAATCGCGCACGCTCACGTCCGCGCCGCGCACCGGGCGGCCGCGGTCCAGCGTGGTCACCCACACCAGCGAGGACGCGGCGCCATGCTTGAAGTGCGCGGCCAGGTTCGTCACCAGCGCCGCGGCGCTCACGTAGGCCGTCACGGGCTTGTCGTGCAGGGCCGCGCCGAGGACCGGGCTGGCCACTTCGACCACGTAGAAGCCGGGCCGCGCGAGCGGAATGCCGAGCACCTCGAACTGCTGCTTGCCGCGCGGGCGCGGGAGGGTGATGCGTTCGGTCCTGTCCTCCTTGCCGAAGACCGAGGTCTCCAGCCGCCACTGCTCGCCCGGCTCCCAGCTGTAGCGGCTGCCGGACAGGTTGCGCAGCCAGTCGAGGATCCGCGCGTCGTCCTTGTCGGGCACGCGCAGGATGGCGCCGTCGGCGCCCGGCGCGGGAACCGACTGCACGGAGGTGGCCAGCCGCGCCTCCACGTTGCGCACCGTGACCGGCAGCAGGCGGTCGCCCTTCGCTTCGAGAATGCCGAAACGGGACGGGAACTTGACCAGCGGCGGATTGTCGCCCGTGCGCAGCGCGGCCGGCAGTGCGCCGCGGTTCACCAGTTCGCGCCCGGCGTCGTCGCGCAGGTCGTCCGGCACCGACAGCTTGAGCGCGGCCTTGACCGGGAACGGGCCGGGGATGGTGAAGTAGTTGACCGAGCCGGATTTGCTCTCGGTCGGATCGAACTGCGGGAAGTAGTCCTTGCCCGCCGGGGAGGTGAGCTTGATGCGGCGCGCGTCCTCCACCTTGACCGGCGCGCTGAAGCTGAAGCCGACCGGCAGGAAGGGGATGCAGGGGCCGTCCGTCTTCATGCGCTGGCAGTGAACCGACACCGAGAAATCGGGTCGGGTACGGAAGGCCAGCGGCTGCGCTTCGGTGGTGGCGATGCCGCTCGGGGTGCGGATGCCGGCATCCCACACCAGCGCCATCTGCGTGTCGGCCGGCAGGGCGCGGCGGCACTGGACGACGGCGACCGGCATCTCCTGCTTGATCTTGGCGCGGTTGGCCACGTCGCCCAGGCGCAGCAGGCCGGCGCGGGTCTTGAGATACAGGCGCACGTGGCTGTCGACGAAGTTCTTGCGCAGCGCGAGCACGTCGTCGCGCTCCTTGCCCTGCAGGAGGCGCACGCCGATCTTCTCGCCCACGTTCTCGACCCGGCACCAGGCGTGCGCCAGGATGCTCTCGTCGGTGGCCGGGGCGTCCAGGCCGAGCACGAAGATCTGGTTCTCGTCGACCTGCATGCCCTCGCCCGGCGCCATGCGCACCACGGCCGGGCCGCCGGTATTGAAGGCGAAGCGCCGCTCGCCCGCGAGCGGCTTGCCGGCCAAATCCTGCTTCGCCGTGAGCGTGAAGCCGCAGGCCACGCCCGCCGGCAGGTCCTGCTCGAAATCGTAGGACCAGTTGCGGCTGTCGATCCAGCGGCCCTTGCCGGGCGCCGCGCAGTCGACCGTGAACGGGTCTTCCAGGCGCAGGTCGCCGAAGGGCACCATGTCGGCCGAGAAGCGCGCCGTGACCTGGCGGATCTGCTTGACCGTCCCGGTCGGGGAGAACTGTTCCACCGTGGTTTGGGCGTGCGCCGACAGGCCCGTGACCATACCCAACATGCATACCCACGACTTCCACGCGCGCATTGGCCGCTCCTGATCGATTGGACAAGCCAGTGTCGCGCAGCTTCGTTTCCCGGTCAACAATATTGCCAGAAAAACGGGGGCGGAAAATCAGGCAATGCGGCTAGAATGCTGCGACCGAACGATTCCACGAGGTATGCATGAATCTGCCGCTGCTGTTCAACCTGCTCGTCGCCGCCGCCGCCATCGCCCTGCTCTACTGGATGCAGGAGCGCCACCTCTCCTTCACCAAGCGCGTGTTCGCGGCCCTCGGCCTGGGCGCGGCGCTGGGGGCGGCCTTCCAGGGCGGCTACGGGGCGGCCGCGCCCATCATCGGCCAGACCAACGCCTACCTCGACGTGGTCGGCACCGGCTACGTCAAGCTGCTGCAGATGATCGTCATGCCGCTCATCATGGTGTCGATCATCTCGGCCATCCTGAAGCTGCGCGACGCCAAGTCGCTCGGCCGCATCAGCGCGCTGACCATCGGCATCCTCATGCTGACCACCACCGTCGCGGCCGTGGTCGGCATCATGATGGCCAAGCTCTACGGCCTGACGGCCATCGGCCTGCCGGCTCACACGGCCGAGATCGCGCGCGGCACAGTTCTGCAGGGCAAGCTGGCCACGGCCCAGACGGTATCGCTGCCGAACATGCTGCTGTCCTTCATCCCGGAAAACCCTTTCCTGGACATGACGGGGGCGCGCCAGACCTCGACCATCGCCGTGGTGCTGTTTTCCATCTTCCTCGGCATCGCCGCCACCGGCATCGCGCCCAAGAAGCCGGAGCTGTTCGCCTCGTTCGACCACGCGGTCAAGGTGGCGCACGCGCTCATCATGCGCATGGTGACCCTGGTGCTGCGCCTGACCCCGTTCGGCGTGTTTGCCCTCATTACGCAGGTGGTGGCCAGCTCCAGCTACCGCGACATCCTGGGCCTGCTGTCCTTCGTGGCCGCCTCCTACAGCGCGCTGCTCATCATGTTCTGCGTGCACCTGCTGCTGATCGCGGGCGCCGGCCTCAATCCCCAGCGCTACGTGAAGAAGATCTTCCCGGTGCTGGTGTTCGCCTTCACCTCGCGCACCAGCGCGGGGTCGATTCCGATGAGCGTGCAGACCCAGACGGCGCGCCTGGGCACGCCGGAAGGCATCGCCAACTTCGCCGCCTCGTTCGGCTCGACCATCGGCCAGAACGGCTGCGCCGGCATCTATCCGGCCATGCTGGCCGTCATGATCGCGCCCACCGTCGGCATCGACCCGTATACGCTCGGCTTCCTGCTGCCGCTGATCGCCATCGTCACGGTCGGCTCGGTCGGCGTCGCGGGCGTGGGCGGGGGCGCGACCTTCGCGGCCCTGATCGTGTTGTCTTCGCTCAACTTGCCGGTGGCGCTGGCGGGCTTGCTCATTTCCATCGAACCGCTGATCGACATGGGCCGCACCGCGCTCAACGTGAGCGGCTCCATCACGGCCGGCACCGTCACCAGCCGGCTGCTGGGCCAGACCGACCTGGCCGTGTTCCAGAACGCGGACGACGTCGAGCTCGATTCCGTCGAACTGCCGGGTTAATTGCTCCATGGACCATCGTGTCCGTACGGTGAACTGGCGCACCGATGACGAAGCGTCTTGCCCGCACCATGTCGGCAGCGGCGCCGGTGCGCGGCTTGCCGCGCGGGTGCCGTCGCTGTATGCAGCGGTCCAACATCGTTACAGGAGCCAACATGAAAACACTGAAATCAACACCCACGATTCTTTTAAGCGCCGCGCTGCTCGCTGCACTGCTGGGCGGCTGCAAGAAGACTGACACCACGACCTCGACCGACACGACCACGACCACCGCCCCGGCCACGGGCACGGCAGGCACGTCGGGCACCGCGGGCACTACCGGCGCCGGCACCACGACGCCGCCGACGACCACCGAGTCCTCCACCACCTCGACCACCGTGACCACGCCGCCGCCGGATACCAGCACCAGCACCAGCACCTCGAGCACCCCGGGCCAGTCCGGCACCTCCGGCACCTCCGGCACCTCCGGCACCAGCGGAACGGCGGACACCGGCACCGGCACCGGCGTGGCAACGACGGACACGACCACCACCACCACGGCCCCGGCCACCACGACCAGCAGCACCACCACCCAGAAGAAGACCACCAAGCACACCAAGGAAACCCGCTGACGCCGGGCTCGCTCCAAAAGAAAAAGGCCTGCGCGAGCAGGCCTTTTTCCTGGAGCAGAACGCTTACGCGGGCTGGGCCGCGCGGCGGCCCGTGGCCAGCTTGCCGAGCCAAATCAGCGCGCGGAACACGAAGCGCACCAGCGTGAGCGTGAGGATCGCCTCGATGAAGGTCAGCACGAAGGCCGGCACGGCCGTCATGCGCAGCGCACGGCGCTGGAACTTGGCGATCATGCGGTCGTGGGCGATCTCGATGCTGTCGTAGAAGGTCGGCACCACCAGCAGGGTCAGCAGGGTCGAGGTGATCGTGCCGCCGATGATGGAGATCGCCATCGGGCGGTAGAACTCGCCGCCCTCGCCCAGGCCCAGCGCGACCGGGAACATGCCCGCGATCAGCGCGAAGGTCGTCATCAGGATCGGACGCAGGCGCACCCGGCCGGCGTGCATCAGCGCGTCCTCGCGGCTGTAGCCTTCCGCTTCGCGCTTGCGCGCCGCGTCCAGCAGCAGGATCGCATTCTTGGCCACCAGGCCCATCAGCATGATGATGCCGATAAAGCTCATCAGGTTGAGGGTGTTGCCGGTGATCTTGAGCGCCACCACCACGCCGATCAGGGACAGTGGCAGCGACATCATCACGGCGATCGGGGCGGTGAACGAACCGAACTGCATCACCAGGATCAGGTACATGAGGCCGATGCCGGACACCAGGGCGATGGTCATCTCGGTGAACAGCTCCTGCTGGTCCTCGCCCTGGCCGGACAGCTTGAGGCCGTAGCCGGTCGGGAAGCTCATCGACTTGGCCAGCTTCATGGCGTCGCCCGTGACTTCGCCATTCGAACGGCCCTGGGCGTTGGCCGACACCGTGATGGTGCGCTTGCCGCCGCTATGCTCGATGTCGGACGGGCCCTTGCCCATGGTGATGCGGGCGATCTGGTCCAGCGGCACCATCTGGTTGGTGCCCATCACCGGGATCGGCAGGCGCTCGATGTTCTCGGCCAGCAGACGGTCTTCCGGATGCAGGCGCACGGCCACGTCGCGCGTCTCGCCGGTCGGGTCGACCCAGTCGCCCACTTCGATGCCCGCGAAGGCGATGCGCAGGGACTGGGCGGCGTCGTTGACGGAAATGCCCATCGAGTTGGCCAGGCCGCGGTCGAGTTCGATCTGCAGCTCGTCCTTCGGATCCTGCTGGGACAGGCCGACGTCCACCGCGCCCGGCACCTGGCGCAGCTTCTCCATGTACTGGCTGGTGATTTCCATCAGCTTGCGCGAATCCGGGCCGGTGAAGTCGATCTGGATCGGCTTGCCGCCGCCGTTGTTCAGGTCGTCCGTCACCACGTACTCGGCGCCGACCAGGTGGCTGATCTTCTCGCGCAGCTCGACGGCGATTTCCTTGGCGCTGCGCTTGCGCTCGGTGCGCTTGCCGATGTCGACGTAGATGCGCCCGCCGCTGGCGTTGACGGAGCTGTTGGTTTCCTTGGTCTCGGGGATCGAGCGGGCCAGTTCGGCGGCCTTTTCCATCTTCAGGCGGGCGTATTCCACGCTCGAGGAGGACGGGGTGCGCACGTTGATCAGGAGCGTGCCCTGGTCAGAGGCCGGCAGGAAGCTGGAGCCGCCGATCAAGGCGTGCATCACGATAGCGCCGACGAAGGTGCCGACGGCGATGGTCGCCATCCACTTGCGGTGGTGCAGCGCCCACTCGATCACGTGGCCGTAGCGGTTGGCCTGGTGGTCGAACCAATGGTTGAACTTGGCCAGCACCTTGGAGATGCCCTTCTTCTCCTGCTTATGGTAATCCGGCGGGTCGCCCCAGTAGGCCGACAGCATCGGGTCGAGGGTGAAGGAAATGCCGAGGGACACGAACACGGAGCAGGCCACCGTCAGGGCGAAGGGACGGAACCATTCGCCGGCGATGCCGGGCATGAAGGCCACCGGGATGAACACGGCGATGATGGAGAAGGTGGTCGCGGCCACGGCCATGCCGATCTCGGCCGTGCCCTCGAGGGCGGCCTTGCGGCGCGGCGAGCCGTTTTCCATGTGGCGCACGATGTTTTCCCGCACCACGATGGCGTCGTCGATCAGCACGCCGATCGCCAGCGACAGGCCGAGCAGGGTCATGAAGTTGAGCGTGAAGCCGCACAGCCAGACCGCGATGAAGGCCGCCATCACGGAGGTCGGCAGGGACAGCGCGGTGATCAGGGTCGAGCGCCAGGAATTGAGGAAGGTGTAGACCACGAAGATGGTCAGCACCGCGCCCAGGATCAGGGACTCGATCACGTTGTTGAGGCTGCGCTGGGCCTGTTCGCCGCCGTCGCGCACGATTTCCAGCTTGGTGCCGGCCGGCAGTTCCTTCTGGACCTGGGCCACCATGTCGCGGATCTTCTTGGCCACCGTCACGGTGGATGCCTCGCGCGAGCGGGCCACGTAGATACCCACGTTGCTCTTGCCGCTGCGTACGTTGAGCGAATTGACGTCGGCGAAGCCGTCCTTGATCTCGGCCACCTGGCCCAGGCGCACGATGGTGTCGCCCATGCGCTTGACCACGATGCTCTGGAAGTCTTCCGGACGCTCGATGCGGCCGACCAGGCGGATGCTCTTCTCGTCCAGCGTGCCGCGGATCTTGCCCACCGGCGCGTTGGTGTTCTGCACCCGCAGGGCGTTGGTCACCTCGGACACGGAGACGTTGTATTCGCGCAGCTTCTCGGCGCGCAGCAGCACCGACAATTCGCGCTTGAGCGAGCCGGACACGTTCACCGTGGACACGCCGTCGATGCCGCGCAGGCGGTCGGCCAGCACGTCCTCGGCGTAGCGCGAGATCTCGGCGTGGGTCTGGGTGTTCGACGACAGCGCCAGGTTCATGATCGGCTGGGCCGAATTGTCGAAGCGATTGATGATCGGCTCGCGCATCTCGACCGGCAGCTTGTAGCGCACCGAGGCGATCGCGTTGCGCACGTCGTCGGACGCTTCGATCAGGTTCTTCTTGAAGTCGAATTCAAGCTGGAACCAGGCCGAGCCCTCGTTGGCGCCCGCATACACCTTGTGCACGCCGGGAATCGCCATGAACTGCTTTTCCAGGCGGTTGACGATCTCGCGTTCGCTCGAATCGGGCGAGGAACCGGGATACGGGATATTGACCCACAGGGTCGGAATCTCGACGTCCGGGTTCTGGTTGACGCGCAGCTTGTTCATGGCCATGAGGCCGGCGGCCATCAGGGCCAGGATCAGCACGATCGTGGCGATCGGCCGGGAGATGGAAAAATTCGACAGGAACATGGTTTATTTCCCCTGCACGGCGGTCGGGCTGGTGCTGGCGGCGCTGGCGACCTTGGCCGCGGCCATGTCGATGTGCTGGCCGTCGCGGTAGCTCGAGCTGTTGTTGCGCATGACGACGTCGCCCGCGGCCAGGCCGCCCACGACTTCGAGCTTGCCGGTGCGCTTGTCGCGCGTGCCGAGCTTGATCGGGGCCTTGGTCAGGGTCTTGTCCTTGATGCGCCAGGCGTAGGCATTGTCGCCGGCCTTGACCACGGCCGATTCGGGCAGCATCAGGGCGGCCTTGGTGTCGGCCAGGATGGTGCCTTCGGCGTACAGGCCGGAGACCTTCGGCTGCGGCGAATCCTTGGCGAAGGACACCAGCACCTCGACCTGGCGGGTGACCGGATTGGCGGCCGGGTCGACCCGGGTGACGACGCCGCGGAATTCCTGGTCGCCGTAGCCGTTGATGCGGAAGCTGACCTGCTCGCCGGTCTTGACCTGGCTGATCTTGTCGGCCGAGACGCGGCCTTCGTAGCGCATCGAGCCCGGATCGATCACTTTCAGCAGTTCCTTGCCGACCGAGGCGGTGTCGCCGGCCGACACCTTGCGGTCCGAGACCACGCCGTCGAACGGGGCGCGCACCGTGGTGCGGGCCAGCTGCTGGCGGGCCGACACGGCGCGGGCGCGGGCGCCGGCCAGGTCCGACTGGGCATTATTGCGGCGCACCTCGGCGTCGTCCAGGGCCTGCTGGGAGATCATGCCGGAACCGCGCAGGGTCTTGGAGCGCTCCAGGTTGCGCTGGGCCTGGTCGAGGGCCTGCTGGGAGGCGCGCACGGCCTCGTCCGCCGAGGTCATGGAATCGCGGATCGAGGTGTCGTCCAGGCGGGCCAGCACGTCGCCCTTGTGGACCACGTCGCCGTTTTCCTTGAGCACCTGCAGCACCACCGCGGACACTTCGGCACGCAAGTCGGCGTTGCGGGCCGGCTCGATCGAGCCGGTGATCACGGGGCCGGACGCCAGGCCGTCCGACTGGACGGTCAGCAGGTCTTCCGCCGCCACGCTCAGGCTGGTCGGCGCGTTATCCTTGTCACCCTTCCCGGAGGCTTGGGCGGTGGCGCTCGCGCCGGGCTTGGCGGCCGGCTTGTCCCCGCCCTTGCTGCAGGCAGCAAGAGCCGAGGCGATGGCGAGGACGAGTAGAGTTTTGCGCAACATTGTCATTTCTCCGGGCTTGTTTTTTCGATTTCGGGGGCCAAATGCGGGAGTCTAAGCTCGCGGCGAAGTATCCGTATGTGGTCCCCCTGCGTCAATCGGCCTCCTCGCGGGATGCGCTTTTCGGGGGCTGAACTGCGTTTTTTGGCGCCTGAAATGCAAACGGGTGTCCGGGGGTGTCCGCCCGGCCGTCCGCTTTCGGACAGTTATTCGAACGCTCAGAGGTGGGGGGCCAGCTGGTACATGGCCAGGCCCATCAGCATGCCGGTGCAGATCCCGCCGCCGATTTCCACCAGCGTATGGCCCATGCGCTCGCGCAGCTGGCGGTGGGAGGAATCGCCCCCCGCCAGCCGGTTGATGGCGGCGGCCTGGCGGCCGACGTGCTGGCGCAGGCTGTTCGCGTCGATCATCACGATGAAGCACAGGGTGACGGCGACGCCGAAGGCCGGATGGCCGGGCCCCTCGCGCAGGGCGATCAAGGTGGCCATGCTGACCACGACCGAGCTGTGGTTGCTCGGGAAGCCCCCGTTGCCGACCAGGTCGAAGGCCCAGCGCCGGGTGCGCGCGCTGTTGATCAGGAATTTGATCGGGCCGATGACGAGCCAGGTGAGGAAGGGGG
>DASRUW010000302.1:0-4224 GCA_035655255.1 Telluria sp.
TAATCGCTAACCAATCCACGCGCTCGTTGACAAGCCTCTTGGACTCAGACGTGCTAAGCACATCGGGCACCGGATTCGAACAATCGTAATGATCGCTTATTGGTGAGCTAGATTCGATATGGCGGAAGCGGTGAGATTCGAACTCACGAGCGGGTTCCCCCGCCGGCAGTTTTCAAGACTGCTGCCTTCAACCACTCGGCCACGCTTCCGTAAGGAGGGAGGGCAATTATACACGCTGCCGTGCGGCTAGAGATTGGCCGCGACCTGGATCGCCCAGTGGTAAGCGTGCAGCTGGCTCTCCCACCACATGCGCCCGTCCACGTCGGCGCCGTCCAGCGCGCCCTGCTCCGGCGCCGCAGCTTCCGTCAGGGCCAGCAGTTGGCCCAGGTGACCACGACGCGCCAGCAAGGCCTCGGACACCGCACCCGGCAAACGTACGGCATCCGCGATGCCGGCCATCGGCAGCCCCAGCTGCACGTCCAGCAGCGAGAACACCCCGGCCATGAAGGCCTGCTCCTGTTCCTCCGCTGAGCCGCCGCGCAGGCGGCACAGCGACTCCATCTGCGCCGCGCGCTGGGCGGCCAGCGGCAGCAGCACGCTAGGGCGTTCGTCCAGATCCCGGCGCGCGTACAGCAGCAGCTGCAGCCAGCGCTCCAGCTTGGCGCGGCCCAGCAAGCCGAGTGCGCGATCCGCACCGTCCAGCGGCTGCGGCGGCGCGAAGGCGGGCGAATTCAGCTGCCGCAGCAGATGGTAGGACAGCACCGGATCGCGCTGCAGTTCCGCTTCCAGCGCGTCGTCGGGCGGATCGCGGGCGATGAGTTCCAGCAGGTCCAGCACGCGCGCCCGCGCCGGCGCGGCCTGCTCGGCTTCCTGCCGCACGGAGTACGATCCGGCCAGCCAATGCACGCCCGCGTCGAGGCAACGCACGCGCATCGCGTGGTCGTCCACGCCGTAGGCGAAGTGCGGTCCGGTCAAGGGCGCCAGGTTCAGGCCTTCCGGTGCGACGGCGCGGCAGTCGAGGGCCAGGCCGTAAAGATGGTGCAGGCCCCAAGTGTCAATCGATTGCGTGATGTCGACGAAGACACGGTAGCCGGCCGCGCCCAGCTCCCCCAGTGTGCCGAGGCAGGCCGGATCGGCCAGCGCCTGGGCGTCGATGGCGAACACGACCCGCGCCGGCGGCAGCAGGCGGCGCACCGGCCCGGTCAGCGCGCCAAGGCTCGGCACGGCCAGCACGAGGTCCAGCGGCGCCAGGGCGGCAAACACATCGGGAACGCCGAACACGGCAGACAGACTGTCGGCGTCGAACGGCGCGATCCTCGCCCACAGCGCCACCCACCTGTCGCGCGGAGTGGCGACTGGCTGCAGCGCGGCCAGCGGAAAGGATTGGTTCATGGGAACGCATTGCTATTGTTGCTCCCATGCTACTCCCCGAAATTTCTCTTGGGAAATAGTTTTTAGCTAATTAAGCAATCGTCACAATTTATTGAACATCAGCGCGGCATAGCGGATCAGCTCGGCCTGTCCTTCGATGGCGAGCTTGCGCTTGATGTTGAGGCGGTGCGTCTCGACCGTGCGCACCGACAGGTTCAGCAGCCGCGCGATCTGCTTGTTCGATTCGCCGTTGGCGATATGGCGCAGCACCTCCTGCTCGCGCACGGTGAGCTGGTCGTCCGGCACCGGCACGTGGGCCAGCTGCGTCGCCAGCGCGGCGCTGTGGTAGATCCCGCCCGACATCACGGTTTCGATGGCGACCACGATGTCCTTGCCCGGCGCGTCCTTGAGGACGTAGCCGCGCGCGCCGGCCTGCATCGCCTGGGTCACGTATTCGGCCTTGTCGTGCATCGACAGGATCAGCACCGCAATCTGTGGATAGCGGGCGCGGAAGGCGGCCGTGGCCTCGATGCCGTTCATGCCGCGCAGGTTGATGTCCATGAGGACCAGGTCGATGCCGCCGGCGGCGGCCAGCGTCAGCGCTTCCTCCGCGCCGTCCGCCTCCGCCGCCACCTCGAAAGTGGGCACGGCTTCGAGCCGCGCGCGCAGGCCGTCGCGCACCAGCGGGTGATCGTCCACGAGCATGATCCGCACCGTCATGCCACCTCCACCGACGCGGCCACCGTGGTGCCGGTCTCCGATGAAGTGATCGACAGGCGCCCGCCGATGGTCGCCATCCGCTCCTGCATGTTGCGCAGGCCGATGCCGCGCTTGGGGTGGCTGGCCACGCCGGCCGGATCGAAGCCATGGCCATCGTCGCGGATGGTGAGCGTGAGTTCGTGGTCCGCGCGCGCGAGCGTCACGTCCGCGCGCGTGGCGTGCGCGTGCCGCTCCACGTTGGCCAGCGCCTCCTGCGCGATGCGGAACAGGACCGTTTTCGCAACCGGGCTCAGGCCGTCGGAAACGCCGCCCTGCGCGTCGAAGGACACCGCCACACCGCCCGCCTCGGTGGCTTCGCGCGCCAGGTGATCCAGCGCGGCCGCCAGGCCCAGGTCGTCGAGGATTGGCGGGCGCAGGTCGTGCGAGATGCGCCGCACTTCCGCCAGCACGCCGTTCAATTGTTCCGCGGTGCGCTCGAACCCGGCTTTCGCCTGCTGTTGCTGTTCCGCCGATCCGCCCAAGCGGATGATGGCCGCCTCGATCTGCAGCTTGATCGACACCAGCCACTGGCTGATCCCGTCGTGCAGGTCGCGCGACAGGCGCGCCCGCTCCTGCTCCTGCGATTCGACGACGCGCTGGGCCAGCACCTTCAATTTGGCGTCCGCCACGCGCAGCTCGCTGATGTTCACCACCAGCCCGCCCACCGCGATCGCGGCCGCCGCCATGATGGCGGTGAACGCGATCCACGCCATCGTGCTGTCGATGTTGTGCGCCTGCTGCTGCGCCACGCGCGCCAGGGCCGCATCCACGTCGTCCAGGTAGATGCCGGTGCCCAGCATCCAGTTCCAGTTCTTCAAGGGGACCACGTATCCGAGCTTGGGCGCCTGCTGGTGGGTGGAGGGCTTGGCCCAGTTGTAGCGCTGCAGGCCGCCGCCCTCCTTCGCCTTGGCGATCAGGCGCTGGATGGTGGGCACGCCGTTCGCGTCACGCAGCTCCCACAGGTTCTGACCGACCAGCTCCGGCTGGCGCGGGTGCATCAGGTTCCGGCCCTCCATATCGTAGACGAAGAAGTAGCCGTCGTCGCCGTAACTCAGGCTCGCCAGGATCCGCTTGGCCTCTTCCTTCGCGGCGGCGTCGGTGCGTCCGCTGTCGTACAGGTGGGAGATGGAACGCAGCGCCAGGTCGATGTAGTGGTGCAGCTCGGCCTCCTTGCTGGCGAGGTAGGCCTGCTCGATGGTGGCGCGCTGCTGCTCGGCGAGCGTGACGGCCTGGTGCCGCACGAAGAGCGCGATCGCGCACAGCGCCAGCAGCAGCGGCGCCACGGCCAGCACGATCACTTTTTGGCGCAGCTTCATGCACGCGATTGTACGGCTTTCGCGGCGGCCCGTCCTGCGTACTACTACGTAGCGCTTTTGCGTAGTTGTGCGCTTGTTCACCCCGGCCCAAAGGCGAATACTCGCCACACTTCCCACCTTTGCGCATCCGGCACCAAGACCGGCCACGCCTCACAACCTTTGGAGGACACATGAAACGACTATCACACCAACTCGGATGGCTCGCGCTGTCCGTGCTGGGCGCCTTCGCCCTCGGCGTCATCGCGCTCAAGCGCGGCGAATCGATCAACGCCGTCTGGGTCGTCGCGGCCGCGGTCTGCGTCTACCTGATCGCCTACCGCTTCTACAGCCTCTTCATCGCCGACAAGGTGATGAGCCTGGACGCCAAGCGCGAAACGCCGGCCCACAAGTACAACGACGGTCTCGATTACGTCCCGACCAACAAATACGTCCTGTTCGGCCACCACTTCGCCGCCATCGCGGGCGCCGGCCCGCTGGTCGGCCCGGTGCTGGCCGCGCAGATGGGCTACCTGCCCGGCATGATGTGGATCCTGGCCGGCGTCGTCTTCGCGGGCGCGGTGCAGGACTTCATCGTCCTCTTCATCTCCATGCGCCGTGACGGCCGCTCCCTGGGCGACCTCGTGAAGTCGGAGATGGGCGAGATCCCCGGCCTCATCGCGCTGCTCGGCACGTTCATGATCATGGTGATCATCCTCGCCGTGCTGGCCCTCATCGTGGTGAAGGCGCTGGCCGGCTCGCCCTGGGGCAGCTTCACGGTCATGGCGACCATTCCGATCGC
>DASRUW010000303.1:0-2879 GCA_035655255.1 Telluria sp.
TTCGCGAGCGCGCCGACCTTGTAGTTCTCGAGCACGATGTCGCATTCGGCAGCAAGGGCTTTCACAATCTCCTGCCCTTTTAAGGTGGAGATGTCGAGGGTCAGGGATTTCTTGCCACGGTTGGCTGACAGGAAGTAGGCAGATTCCTTCGTTTCCGCACCCGACCGGTCCCTGAGATAAGGCGGCCCCCAGGCTCGGGTATCGTCGCCCGCTCCGGGACGTTCGACCTTGATTACTTCGGCGCCGAGATCGGCGAGCAGCTGGCCGCACCACGGGCCGGCGAGCACGCGCGACAGATCCAGCACTTTGATATGAGACAGCGCTCCAGCCATCGGGAAAACCTCAATAAAAATACGTGCACATTGGGCGTGCAGCATGGCACGCCCAACCAAGCCATCAGAATGCGGCGATACCGGTCTGCGCCCGGCCGAGAATCAGCGCATGAACATCGTGCGTGCCTTCATAGGTGTTTACCACTTCGAGATTGACCATGTGGCGGATCACGCCGAATTCGTCCGAGATGCCGTTCCCGCCCAGCATGTCACGCGCGAGCCGCGCCACGTCCAGAGCCTTGCCGCACGAATTACGCTTCATGATCGACGTGATTTCCACCGAGGCCGTGCCTTCATCCTTCATGCGACCCAGGCGCAGGCAACCCTGCAGACCCAGCGTGATTTCGGTCTGCATGTCGGCCAACTTCTTCTGGATCAGCTGATTGGCCGCCAGCGGCTTGCCGAACTGTTTCCGGTCCAGCACGTACTGGCGAGCACGGTGCCAGCAATCTTCGGCCGCGCCCAGCGCTCCCCAGGCAATGCCGTAGCGCGCCGAGTTCAGGCAGGTGAACGGCCCCTTCAGGCCGCGCACGTCGGGGAAAGCATTTTCATCCGGGCAAAACACCTCATCCATCACGATTTCGCCCGTGATCGAGGCGCGCAAGCCGACCTTGCCGTGAATGGCTGGGGCCGACAAGCCTTTCCAGCCCTTTTCCAGCACGAAGCCGCGGATCTGTCCCTCGTCATCCTTGGCCCAGACCACGAACACGTCGGCGATCGGCGAATTGGAAATCCACATCTTGCTGCCGGACAGACTATAGCCCCCTGCAACTTTCCTGGCGCGCGTGATCATCGAGCCGGGGTCGGAACCGTGGTTCGGCTCGGTCAGGCCAAAGCATCCGATCCATTCGCCAGTGGCGAGCTTGGGCAGGTATTTCTGCTTGGTCTGCTCATTGCCGAATTCGTAGATCGGCACCATCACCAGCGACGACTGCACGCTCATCATCGAGCGGTAGCCGGAGTCGACGCGCTCGACCTCGCGTGCGATCAAGCCGTAGCTGACATAGTTCAGGCCGGGGCCACCGTACTGTTCCGGAATGGTGGGGCCGAGCAGGCCGAGCTCGCCCATTTCGCGGAAGATGGCGGGATCGGTGCTCTCGTGGCGGAAGGCTTCCAGCACGCGCGGCGCCAGCTTGTCCTGGCAATAGGCGTTGGCCGCGTCGCGCACCATGCGTTCGTCGTTCGTCAGCTGCTGGTCCAGCAGCAGCGGGTCGTCCCAGTGAAATTGCACCTTGTTTTTCATTCCTGTCTCCGGTTTGTCTTGAGTTAGATTCGTTCGATGACCACGGCCAGGCCCTGGCCCACACCGATGCACAGACTGACCACTGCATAGCGGCCATTGCGGCGGATGAGTTCGCGGCTGGCGGTCAGTGCCAGACGTGCGCCCGAGGCGCCCAGCGGATGGCCGAGGGCGATGGCGCCGCCATTCGGGTTGACGCGCGGGTCGGTGAAGGAAATATCGAGCAGCTTGAGGCAGCCGAGCACCTGGCTGGCGAACGCCTCGTTGATCTCGATGATGTCCATATCGGCCAGCGAGAGGTTGGCGCGTGCGAGCGCCTTGCGGATCGCGTAGACCGGGCCGATGCCCATGACACGCGGCTCCACGCCTGCCACGGCAGCCGACAGGATGCGCACCATCGGCGCCTTGCCGGCGTTCTCGCCCGCGGCGCGACTGCCGATCAGCAGCGCCGCCGCGCCATCGTTGATGCCGGAAGCATTACCGGCGGTGACCACGCCGCCTTCAAACAGCGGCTTGAGCTTGGCCAGGCTGGCCGTGGTGGTTTCGGGGCGCGGATGCTCATCCTTGTCGACTGACACGGACGGTGTCTTGCGGCCGGTCGGGACGGAAATCGGGTGGACTTCGCCGGCGAAGAAGCCGGCCTGCAGCGCGGCGTCATATTTCATCTGGGACGCCAGCGCAAACGCATCGGCATCACTGCGGGTAATGCCAAACTCGCGCGCGACATTGTCGCCGGTTTCTGGCATCGTGTCGGCGCCGTACTGTTCGGTGACCTTCGGGTTCGGGAAGCGCGCGCCGATGGTGGAATCGAACACCTTGAAGTCGCGCCCGAAGGCGGATTCGGATTTCGCCACCACGAAGGGGGCGCGGCTCATGCTCTCGACGCCGCCGGCCAGATACAGGTCGCCTTCGCCGCAGGTGATCGCGCGCGCCGCGTCCACCACGGCGGCGAGGCCGCTGGCGCACAGGCGGTTGACGGTCTGGCCCGGCACCGTTACCGGCAGGCCGGCCGCCAGCAGCGCGTTGCGCGCGACATTACGCGAATCCTCGCCAGCCTGGTTGGTGTCTCCCAGGATGACGTCCTCGATCTGGTCAGGCGCCCAAGGGTTGCGGGAAACCACTGCGCGCATGACTTCCGCGACCAGATCGTCGGGGCGTACCGGGGCGAGAGCGCCGGCGTGACGGCCGAACGGGGAACGCAGGCCATCATAGATATAGGCGTCGAGCATGGATCAGATCTCCTTGTGATGTAGGGACAGGCCGAGCAGGGCGCGGCGCTGCAGCCAGGGGCTGGGGCGGTAGCGGGA
>DASRUW010000304.1:0-7264 GCA_035655255.1 Telluria sp.
CTCGAGAAACTCCGCCTTGATCTCGCTGGTGCCCAGCCCGGCGATGGTGTAGTAGTGGCGCTTGTAGCGCAGCACGCAGACCAGTTCCGTGGCCAGCGCGTCGTTCAGCATCTGCACGACGGCGGCGCGGTCGGCGGAATAGCCTTCCGTGACGGCGCCCTCCTCCATGCGCTTGGCGGCGGCCCGGATGGCCGCCACGTCGAAGCCGTGGGTAAGCGATTGCTCGTTCGGTTGATCCATGTCGTCTCTTCCTCGGTGGTGTGGCAAATACGGTTCAGCGCGGCGGGATGGTCTGCCCTTCTTCCGACAGGACGATCTCGACGCGGCGGTTCAGCTGGCGGTCGGCCGCCGTGCGGTTGCCGGCCACGGGGAAGCGCTCGCCGTAGCCGCGCATCTGGACCCGGCCCGGGTCCACGCCCATGCCGACCAGGGCGTCGCGCACCGACTGGGCGCGCCGTTCGGACAGCTGCTGGTTGTGGGCGGCGCTGCCGGTGCTGTCGGTGAAGCCTTCCACCAGGACCGTGCGGCGCGGCTGGAAGGCCAGCACCTTGGCCAGCTTCTGCACGTTGGCCATGCCGTCCGGACGCAGGGTGGCCTGGTCGGTGTCGAACAGCACGTCGTTGATGGTGACCACCATGCCGCGCGCGGTGCGCACGGCATGCAGTTCGGTCAGCACGGCCTCGTACTGGGCCAGGCGCTCGCGGGCTTCGCGCGCGGACGCCTCGGACGCGGCGGCCTGGGCCTGGGCGGTGGCGGCCTGGTCGCGTGCCTGCTGGGCTTCGTTCTGGGCCTGGGCGGCCTGGGCCTTGGCGCTCTCGGCTTCGGCCGTGCGCGCCTGCAGGCGCACCTGGTCGCGCTCGCGGGCGGTGGCGGCGCCCTGTTCCTCGGCCTTCTTGCCGCGCGCAACTTCACGCGCCGTGTCGGCCTTCTGCCGGGCGAGGTAGGCCAGCTTGTCGATGTCTTCCAGCGCGTCCTTCTTGGCGGCGGAGCGGTTGGCCGCTTCCATCGCGTCCGAGGCCTGCTTGAATTCCAGCGGGGCCAGGCGGGCCACGTCGGGGTCGCTGTTGGCGGCGGCAAAGGCGCTGCGCGCGCTTTCCAGCGCCGGGGTGGAGGTGGGCGTGGTGCTGCAGGCGGCCAGGGCCAGCACGACGCCGGCGGCCGCAAGTTTCCATAGACGTGAGATCATGACAGGCTCCTCGGACTCAGTGCTGCGGGGGATTGGCGCGGTCCAGCTCCTCGCGCAGGACGCGCAAGTCGTTCTGCAGCGCGTTGGCCGCTTCCGTCGACTTGGCCGAATTGGCCTTGGCCAGCGCCAGCTGGGCGTCCGCCTGGGCCTGCTGCGCCAGATCGCGCGCGGTGGCGTAGTCCTTGGCTGCCAGCGCCTGGCTCGCGCGCTGCATCTTGTCGCGCGCGGCCGCCATTTCGGCCGGCGCCGCCTCGGCCGCGCCCGCTGTCTGGGCATTGGCCACGGCATTCTTCGACACCGCCACGTCGGCCGTGGCCGGCGTTTTCTCGGAAGCGCAGGCGGCCAGCGCCAGCGCCGCGGCGAGCGCCGCGATCCTGGTCCATGTGCTTGTCTTCATCTTCTTCTCCTGTTGTTCTGCTTGGGTCACACCCGAGTTATAAGCCCGATCACCTGCGTCATCGGTTCGTTCACGCACATAGTCCTTGGACAGAGCGTTGTAAGCTGCGCCTAGGTTTAGCCGAAAGGAAATCAACCGAGGAATCGCCATGGATGCCGCCCCCCGTTCCCGGCCCCGCCTGTCGCGCCGGGCCCGCATCGCCCTGGCCATTGCCGGCGTGCTGGTTGCCGTGCCGCTGGCGGCCGTGCTCGTGCTGCTCAACTACGACTGGGACCGGGCCCGGCCCTGGCTCGACGCCCGCGTGTCGGACGCGCTCGGCCGGCCGTTCCAGATCGCCGGCCACCTGTCCCTGTCCTGGGAGCGGCCGTCGTCCACCCTGCATCCGCACGACCGCAGCTGGCGCGACTGGATTCCCTGGCCGCACCTGATCGCCAACGACGTGCACATCGGTAATCCTTCCAACATGGACCAGCGCGACATGGCCAGCGTGCGGCGCTTCTCGTTCTCGCTCAATCCGCTCGAACTGCTGGCGCACCGCATCGCCATTCCCCTGCTGCGCTTCGAGGCGCCCAGCGTCGACCTGGAGCGCCTGGCGGACGGGCGCAACAACTGGACTTTCCGCCCGCCGACCCAGCCCTCGCGCTGGAAGCTGGACCTGGAACGCGTCGTGTTCAGCCAGGGCACGGTGCGCTACCGCGACGCCATCGAGAAGGCCGACATCCG
This sequence comes from Telluria sp., assembly GCA_035655255.1. GTDB lineage: Bacteria > Pseudomonadota > Gammaproteobacteria > Burkholderiales > Burkholderiaceae_D > Telluria. The sequence goes on from DASRUW010000304.1 coordinate 2,307, forward strand.
CGCCGACGTCGACACGCTCGACGAGCCGCTCTACGGCGTCGGCTGGAAGATGAAGGGCACGTTCAACGGCGCGCCCGTCAGCGGCGGCGGCAAGGCCGGCGCCGTGCTCTCGCTCAAGGAGCAGGTCGCGCCCTACCCGATCAAGGCCGACCTCAAGCTGGGCCTGATCTCGGTGGCCGCCGAAGGCACGCTCACCAAGCCGACCCGGCTGGCCGCGCTCGACATGCGCATGAAGGCCTCCGGGGCCAGCATGGCGCGCCTGTACGCGCTGACCGGCGTGGTCTTTCCCGAGACCCCGGCCTTCTCCACCGAGGGCCACCTGAACGGCAAGCTGGACAAGGAGCACAGCGACTGGGTCTACGACAAGTTCAAGGGCAAGGTCGGCACCAGCGACATCGGCGGGCGCATCGAATACCAGAGCCGCCAGCCGCGCGGGCTGCTGACGGCGGACGTGGTGTCGCACCTGCTCAACTTCAGCGACCTGGCGCCCCTGATCGGCGCCGACTCCAACGCCAGCAAGGCCGAGCGCGGCGTGGCGCCGGTGCAGCCGGCCGGCAAGGTGCTGCCGGTCGAGACCTTCAAGACCGAGCGCTGGACCAGCGTCGACGCCGACGTCCGCTTTGCGGCCGAGCGCATCGTGCGCAAGACCGAGCTGCCGATCCACAAGCTGTCGACCCACCTGATCCTCAAGGACGGCGTGCTCGACCTGAAACCGCTGAATTTCGACTTCGCCGGCGGCAAGGTGGCCAGCAACATCCAGCTCGACGGCAGCGGCCGCCAGGGCAAGCACGCGATCAAGGCCGTCAGCAGCGTGAGCGCGCGCCACCTGCAGCTCAAGCAGCTGTTCCCGAAGGCGGCCGAGATCAAGGGCGCCACGGTGGGCGAAATCAACGGCGACGCCAAGCTGAGCGCGACCGGCAACTCGGTGGCGACCCTGCTGGCCGATTCCAACGGTGAACTGAAGGCCCTGATCAACCAGGGCACGGTGAGCAAGCTGCTGCTCGAGGAGATGGGCCTGAACGTGGGCAACATCATCCTGACCAAGCTGTTCGGCGACAAGCCGGTGCAGATCAACTGCCTGGCCAGCGACATGGCGGTGGAACGCGGCGTGGCGCGCACGCGCAGCTTTGTCGCCGACACCGACGAGGCGGTGGTGAACGTGAGCGGCACGGTGGATCTGGCCAACGAAAAGCTCGATCTCACCATGAAGCCGGAAACCAAGAGCCTGCGCCTGTTCTCCCTGCGCGCGCCGATCTATCTGCGTGGCAGCTTCGACCACCCCGACGTGAGCGTGGACAAGGGCGTGATCGCGCTGAAGGCGGGCAGCGCGGCGGCGCTGGCGGCGGTCGCGCCGGTCGCGGCGATGCTGCCGCTCATCAATGCCGGCCCCGGCGAGGACAGCCCCTGCGGGCGCCTGCTGGCCCAGGCGCGCGCCAGGCCGGTCGCTCCGCCGCCGGGAAAGACTGCCAAACCGAAAGGTTGACCCGGGCGTGCGGTGTCGAACAGACCTCAAAGTTGCCGGGCTCTACTCTGGAGCCCGGACTTTTCAACGTAAGAGGTGAACCATGAAAGCGATCAAACACGTTCTGATGGGTGCGACCGTGGCCGCCGCGGCCCTGACGCTGGGCGGCTGCTCCGGCATGAGCGAACAGGACCGGAACACGGCCATCGGCGCCGGCGCCGGCGCGGTGCTGGGCGGCGCGATGACGGGCGGCAGTGCGGCCGGGACCGTCGGCGGCGCGGCGGTGGGCGGCGTGATCGGCAATCAGGTCAGCAAACCCTCGCGCTGACGCCTGTCATCCCCGCGCAGGCGGGGACCTCTGGTGCGCAGCGCCGCGATCGCGCATGCCGCCAGTGGGCCCCTGCGCGGGGGCGACGGCCTCAAGTGGTCAGACCCTTGCGGTAACAGCCGCAGGACACGGTTTCCAGGCCCTGCGGATCGAGGATTTCGATGTTGCCGCGGCTGTAGTTGATGAGGCCTTGCTGTTGCAGGGCGCTGGCCGCCTTGGTGACGCCGACCCGGCGCACGCCCAGCGCGTGCGCCAGGTTCTCGTGCGTCAGGTGGAACTTGTCCGAACGCACCCGGTCGCGCGTCACCAGCAGCGAACGCGCCAGGCGCGCCTCGAGCACGTGGAAGCGGCTGCACAGGGCGATCTGGATGGCCTGCGCCAGCAGGCCGTCGGTGTAGCGCTGCAGAGCCTGCTGCAGCGGCGAGCTGCGCGCGCAGACGTAGTCCAGATGGTCCAGGTCCAGCCGCCACAGCACGCCCTGGCGCTGCACCAGGGCGCGCACCTGGCCCGGTTCCTGGCCCAGTCCGCCGATGGCGCCGACCACGCCCTCGCCGCCGACCAGGCCGACTTCGAGCGTCATGCGCCCGTCGGCCACGGCCAGCAGCGAGACCACGGCGTCGTCCGGAAAGTAGACGGCGTGGATGGCCTGGGCCGGCTCGTACAGCACGGCGCCGACGTCGGCGACGACGCGGTCGAGGTAAGACTCGACCAGCTCGAAGTCCTCCCGCGGCAGGCCGGCGAGCAGCCGGTTGCCGCAGCGGGGGCGCCCGCCGGCCGCCAGATGCAGGCCGCTGTTGCGCGAAGTAATCGATGACTCAAGCATGGCCGAAACAATTGCAAACAATTTCGGGCCAGCGTAGCGGCTCCCCCGCACCAAGTATGTACGGTGACGCACGGAAGCTCAGTGCGCTGGCGCGGACAATCCTAGCCATCTGTCAAGAAAAGGAAATGCCATGGATAACCCCATCACCCCGTCCAAGCGTCCTTCCCACCATCCGCTCCTGCTGAGCGCGGCGGCGGCCATCATCGTGTTCTGCCTGGTGGGCATCGCCGCCGTCCTCGGCTGGATCAAGACCCCGCTGGGCGAGCGCGACCAGACGCTGACGCCGTCGGTCACGGCTCCCTACGGCAGCGCCGGCCAGTACGGCACGTCCGGCACCGTGGGCTCGACCGCGGCCGGCATGGCCGAGGCGCCCGCGCCCGAGGCCAATGCGCGCGCCGCCTATGCGCCCCCGGCGGCGCCGCTGACGCACAAGAAGGCCGCCGCACCCAAGTATGCGCAGAACGCGGCCGAGCCGCGCTGGTGCTCCAACTGCGGCAACGTCGAATCCGTGCGTGAAGTCACGACGCGGGCGCGCGGCAGCGGCGTCGGCGCGGCCGGCGGCGCCGTGCTGGGCGGCCTGCTCGGCCACCAGGTCGGCGGCGGACACGGCCAGGACCTGGCCACCGTGGCCGGCGCGGTCGGCGGCGCCGTCATCGGCAACCAGGTCGAGGGCAACATGAAGGCGGTCAAGAGCTACGAGATCCGCGTGCGCATGGACGACGGCAGCGTGCGCGTGTTCCATCAGCGCAGCGCCCCGCGCTGGCGCTACGGGGCACGGGTCCGCATCGTGAACGGGGCCCTGCACGACGCCTGAGCACAATGTGCGCTGGCGCACGGTCGGCGTGGTCGAGCAGGCCCAGAATCGATCCACGCTGGAGTGACGGCGGATCCTTGGAAGGAAACGGTCATGAACCATTTCGTTTGGATCGGCATCATCGTCTGGGGGCTCGTGATGAGCGTGGCGGGGCTGGCCGCCGTGGGGCCGTCCGCGCAAATGGGCGGGCCGGACCTGCCGCCCCAGGACATCGCCCTGCTCGTCGCCGGCGGCCTGCTCTCCTGCCTGATCGGCATTCTCGGCCTGCTCGGCCTGATGGGCTGGATTCCAGCGTTTCGCGAGGACAAACAAACTGTAGCGTAAATGTACGCCATCGAACGGTGCGGCCGATAGAGCCCGTCGATACTGGTCCCACCCGCAAACTCACCAGAGGACGCCATCATGCTCTATACCATCGCCGTCATTCTCATCATCCTGTGGCTGCTGGGCCTCGTGACCTCCTACACGGTCGGGGGCTTCATCCACATCCTGCTGGTCGTGGCCATCATCATGATCCTCGTGCGCCTGATCAGCGGACGCGGCATCTAGCGCGGCACGCGCCGCTTCGCGGGGCCTGCTGGCCCCGTTTTCATTTCTAAAGGAGAACCTATGAAAACCACCCTCATCGCCTGCGTCACCGCCACCGCGCTCGCGGCCACCGGCTGCGCCGACATGTCGCCCACCCAGCGCGGCACGGCCCAGGGCGCCGGCATCGGCGCCGGCCTGGGCGCGGTGCTGGGCAGCGCCACCGGCGGCGGCGGCGGGGACCGCGCGGTCAAGGGCGCGGCGCTGGGCGCGGCGGCCGGCGCCATCATCGGCAACGTCTGGTCCAAGCGCATGGAACAGCAGAAGCAGGCCATGCAGCAGGCCGCCGCCGGCACCGGCGTGCAGGTCTCGCAGACCCAGGACAACCGGCTCAAGCTGGAGATTCCGAGCGACGTCTCGTTCGACACCGGCAGCGCCAACATCAAGCCCGAGATGCGGCCGATCCTGGACCGGTTTGCCGCCACCCTGCAGGAAAATCCGGCGGCCAGCGTCACCATCATCGGCCATACCGACAGCACCGGCGGCCCGGCGGTCAACAATCCGCTGTCGCTCGAGCGGGCGGCGCATACGCGCGACTATCTGACGGCGCGCGGGGTGAATCCGTCCCGCATCGCCATCGACGGGCGCGGGGAACGCGAACCGATCGCCTCCAACGACGATCCGGGTGGACGGGCGCGCAACCGGCGCGTCGAGGTGTTCGTGGCGGAGGCCGTGGCGCAGCGTTGAAGTGCTACACCGGGGTCAGCCCCCTTTTTGACGGCAACACCGGGGTCAGCCCCCTCAGAGCCAGCCGGCTTCCCGCGCGAGGCGGTAGGCTTCGACCCTATTGCCGGCGTTGAGCTTGGAGATGGCTTCGGACAGGTAGTTGCGCACCGTGCCTTCGGACAGATGGACCAGCTTGGCGATCTCGCCGCTGGTCTTGCCCTCCCCCGCCAGGCGCAGCACCTGGCGCTCGCGCTCGGACAGCGGGTCGTCGCCCGCGTTC
>DASRUW010000305.1:0-2398 GCA_035655255.1 Telluria sp.
GTCGAACAGCAGGTCAAGGTGCTGGAAGGCGACATGCTCAAGCCCTTCAACGACGGGGAGGCCGCGGAATGAACGGCGCCTTCCACGACTGGATGAAGACGGTGCAGGACCGGGTGGAGCAGGACCTGGCCGCCTTCCTGCCGTCCGCGCAGCAGGAACCGCGCAAGCTGCACGAAGCGATGCGCTACACGGCGCTCGGCGGCGGCAAGCGGGTGCGCCCGCTGCTGGTGTACGCGGCCGGCGCCCTGTCCGGCGCGGGTGGAGCGACGCTGGCGCGCGCCGCCTGCGCGGTGGAGATGATCCACGTATACTCGCTGGTGCACGACGACATGCCCTGCATGGACGACGACGCCCTGCGCCGCGGCAAACCGACCGTGCACGTGCAGTACGACGAAGCGACCGCGCTGCTGGTCGGCGACGCCCTGCAGGCCCAGGCCTTCGACGTGCTGGCGTCGGCGGACGCGGTGCCGGCCGCGCGCCTGGTCGACATGCTGCGCGTGCTGGCCCAGGCGGCCGGCGCGGCCGGCATGTGCGGCGGCCAGGCCATCGATCTCGATAGCGTGGGCGTGCAACTGAACCTGGAGCAGCTCGAACGCATGCACCAGCTGAAGACCGGGGCGCTGCTGCGCGCGTCCGTGGTGCTGGGCGCGCTGGCCGGCGGCGAGCTCGATCCGCTGCAGATGCAGGCGCTGTATGCCTATGCGCGCGCCATCGGCCTGGCCTTCCAGGTGGTGGACGACGTGCTGGACGCCACCGCCGATTCGGCCACCCTGGGCAAGACGGCCGGCAAGGACGCGGCCGCCAACAAGCCGACCTACGTCTCCATCCTCGGCCTGGAGCCTTCGCGCGCGCTGGCCGAGCAGCTGCGCCGCGACGCGCACGCGGCCCTGGAAGGCTTCGGTCCCGGCGCCCAGCGCCTGCGCGAGCTGGCCGACCTGATCGTCCAGCGCAGCGCGTGAAGAAAAGAGAACGAGAACCATGAGCTTACTGAACTCGATTAACGACCCGGCGGACCTGCGCAAGCTGCATCGCTCGCAACTGACGCCGCTGGCGCACGAACTGCGCAGCTTCCTGCTCGATTCCGTGTCCAAGACCGGCGGCCACCTGTCGTCCAACCTCGGCACGGTGGAGCTGACCATCGCGCTGCACTACGTGTTCAACACCCCGAACGACCGCATCGTGTGGGACGTGGGCCACCAGACCTATTCGCACAAGATCCTCACCGGCCGCCGCGACCAGATGCACACGCTGCGCCAGATGGGCGGCGTGTCCGGCTTCCCGCGCCGCGTCGAATCGGAATACGACACCTTCGGCACCGCGCACTCGTCGACCTCGATCTCCGCTGCCCTCGGCATGGCCATCGCCAGCAAGATCAAGGGCGAGCAACGCCACGCCATCGCCGTGATCGGCGACGGTTCCATGACCGCGGGCATGGCCTTCGAGGCGCTGAACAACGCCGGCGTGGAAGACGACATCAATCTGCTGGTGGTCCTGAACGACAACGACATGTCGATCTCGCCGCCGGTGGGAGCCTTGAACCGCTACCTGGCGCGCCTGATGTCCGGGCAGTTCTACGCCGCCGCACGCAACGTCGGCAAGTCCGTGCTGCCCGCGCCGATGCTGGAACTGGCCAAGAAGCTGGAAGAGCACGCGAAAGGCATGGTGGTTCCGGCCACGATGTTCGAGGAATTCGGCTTCAACTACATCGGCCCGATCGACGGTCACGACCTCGAATCCCTGATCCCGACGCTGGAAAACATCCGCAAGCTGAAGGGCCCGCAGTTCCTGCACGTGGTGACCAAGAAGGGCCAGGGCTACAAGCTGGCGGAAGCGCATCCGATCCTGTACCACGGCACCGGCAAGTTCAATCCGAGCGAGGGCATCAAGCCCGCCGCCGCCGGCAAGATGACCTACACCGAGGTGTTCGGCAACTGGCTGTGCGACATGGCGGCGGCCGACAAGCGCCTGGTCGGCATCACGCCGGCCATGCGCGAAGGTTCCGGCATGGTGCGTTTCGAGGAACTGTTCAAGGAGCGCTATTACGACGTCGGCATCGCGGAGCAGCATTCCGTGACCTTCGCCGGCGGCCTGGCCACCGAGGGCATGAAGCCGGTGGTGGCGATCTATTCGACCTTCCTGCAGCGCGCCTACGACCAGCTGATCCACGACGTGGCGCTGCAGAACCTGGACGTCACCTTCGCCCTGGACCGCGCCGGCCTGGTCGGGGCCGACGGCGCGACCCATGCCGGCAACTACGACCTGGCCTACCTGCGTTGCATCCCCAACATGGTGGTGATGGCGCCATCGGACGAGAACGAGTGCCGCCAGATGCTCACGACCGGCTACCAGTATCACGGCCCGGCCGCGATCCGCTATCCGCGCGGCGCCGGCGTCGGCG
>DASRUW010000306.1:0-7659 GCA_035655255.1 Telluria sp.
TCTCTGCAAGAAGAAAGTCAACCGAATATGCGTATTACGAAGAACCTGGTCGGCGCCTCGATGCTGGCCGTGCTGGCAGGCTGCTCCTCTCTGAATCCGTTCGCGTCCAAGCACAAGGGGAACGAGCCCGCGCCGCTGGTCGAACTGAAAGGTTCGATGGCCGTGCGCACCGCCTGGAAGTACGACATCGGCAAGGCCCAGGGCAACCAGTTCACGCCCGCGGTGTCGGACAACACCCTGATCGTGGCCGGCGCCGACGGCGCGCTGGCGCGCATCGAGGCCATTACCGGCCGCGAAGTCTGGCGTGTCAAGACCGGCAAGGCATTGACCGCCGGCGTCGGCACCGACGGCAAGGTGATCGTGGTCGGCGGCGAGAAGGGCGCGGTGCTGGCCTTCGACATGAACGGCAAGCCGCTGTGGAACGCCCAGGCCTCGTCCGAGGTGCTGTCGGCGCCGGTGGTGGGCGCGGGGATCGTCGTGGTGCGCAGCATCGACAACCGCATCGTCGGCCTGGACGCGGCCAGCGGCACCCAGAAATGGACCGTGCAGCGCACCCTGCCGCCGCTGACCCTGCGCCTGGCGCCGGGCATGGTGGTGCACGACAAGGACGTGATCATCGCCCAGCCGGGCGGCAAGATCCTGGACCTGATCCTGGCCACCGGCGCCCCGCGCTGGGAAATCACGGTCGGCGAAGCGCGCGGCGCGACCGAACTGGAACGCGTGACCGACCTGGGCGGCGTGCCGGCCTTGATCGAGAACGACGTGTGCGCCGCCTCCTACCAGGGCCGGGTGGGCTGCTGGGACGTGGCCGGCGGCACCACCAAGTGGACCAAGGAGCTGTCCTCCGACGTGGGCGTGGCCGCCGACGAGCGTTTCGTGTTCGCGGTGGACGACAAGGGCGCGGTGCAGGCCTTCGCGCGCGAGACCGGCGCCTCGGCCTGGCGCAACGGCAAGCTGGCCTTCCGCAGCCCGTCCACCCCGGTGTCCTTCGGGCGCGCCGTGGCGGTGGGCGACTACCAGGGCTTCGTGCACTTCCTGTCGCGCGAGGACGGCTCGTTCCTGGCGCGCGCCGCCACCGACGGCAGCGCCATCACGGCCACGCCCCTGGTGGCCGGCAATCACCTGATTTTTCAAACCCAGAATGGAACCGTGACCGCCATCGCGGTCGAGTAAGTAGACAATGAAGCCGGTAATCGCACTTGTAGGCCGACCCAACGTCGGAAAATCGACGTTGTTCAACCGCCTGACCCGTTCGCGCGACGCCCTCGTGGCCGACCTGCCGGGCCTGACGCGGGACCGCCACTATGGCGAAGGCCGCGTGGGCGACCGCCCCTTCCTGGTGATCGACACCGGCGGCTTCGAGCCGGTGGCCAAGGAAGGCATCATGAAGGAGATGGCCCAGCAGACCAAGCAGGCCGTCGCCGAGGCGGACGTGGTGCTGTTCATCGTGGACGGCCGCCAGGGCATGACCCCGCACGACAAGACCATCACCGACTTCCTGCGCAAGTCCGGCCGCACCGTGCTGCTGGTGGTGAACAAGTCCGAGGGCATGAAGTACACGTCCGTCACCGCCGACTTCTACGAACTCGGCATGGGCGACCCCTACGTGATCTCCGCCGCCCACGGCGACGGCGTGCACGACCTGGTCAACGAGGCGCTCGACGCCGCCTTTGCCCAGCGCCCGGCCGACGCCGAGGAGCTGGAGCCGGAGCAGAAGGGCATCCGCATCGCCATCGTCGGCCGCCCCAACGTGGGCAAGTCGACCCTCGTGAACACCCTGCTGGGCGAAGAGCGCGTGATCGCCTTCGACATGCCGGGCACCACGCGCGACTCGATCGAGATCCCGTTCGAGCGCGACGGCCGCAACTACACCCTGATCGACACGGCCGGCATCCGCCGCCGCGGCAAGGTGTTCGAGGCGATCGAGAAGTTCTCGGTGGTCAAGACGCTGCAGTCGATCTCGGAGGCGAACGTCGTGATCCTGCTGCTGGACGCGCGCCAGGACGTGTCCGAGCAGGACGCCCACATCGCCGGCTTCATCCTCGAATCGGGCCGCGCCCTGGTGGTGGCCGTGAACAAGTGGGACGGCCTGCAGTCCGACCAGCGCGACCAGGTCAAGTCGGACCTGGACCGCAAGCTCGACTTCCTGTCCTTCGCCAAGCACCACTTCATCTCGGCCCTGAAGGGCACGGGCGTGGCCCAGATGATGAAGTCGGTGGACGCCGCCTACGCCGCCGCCACCGCCAACCTGTCCACCCCGCGCCTGACCCGCGCCCTGCAGGAGGCGATCGAAAAGCAGGAGCCGAAACGCAAGGGCAGCGTGCGCCCCAAGATGCGCTACGCCCACCAGGGCGGCCAGAACCCGCCCGTGATCGTCATCCACGGCAATGCCCTGGAAGCCGTGTCCGAACCGTATAAACGTTATCTGGAAAAGCATTTCCGCGATACGTTCAGCCTCGTCGGCACCCCGCTGCGGATAGAATTGCGTACAGGCAAGAATCCGTTTGCCAAAGCGCAGAAATGAGCGCTGGCACACAACAAAGTTTCAAAAAACAAGGTACAGTAGGCTTTCGGGACTTGCATTCAAACTTTTTAAGAATGGCTTAACTGTCCCGGACTTGAAATCGAGCGGAACGCCTCCAATTCTCGAAAACAACAAACACATGGAGCTGTCATGAGCAACAAAGGGCAACTGTTACAAGACCCATTCCTCAACGCCTTGCGCAAGGAGCACGTCCCCGTTTCCATCTATCTGGTGAACGGCATCAAGCTTCAGGGGCATATCGAATCGTTCGACCAGTACGTCGTCCTGCTGCGTAACACCGTCACCCAGATGGTGTACAAGCACGCCATCTCGACCGTCGTTCCCGCGCGCGCCGTCAACCTCAACCTCGAACACGAAGCGGAATAACGGCCGGCCGTTCGCGGCCCCCGTGCCAAGACCTTTATGCGCGCAGCCTTAGTAGGCATCGACTTCGGCGCTGGCGATTTTCACGCCAGCGTCGAGGAACTCTCCTTGCTCGCCCAATCGGCGGGCGCCGAACCGATCACCGTCATCACCGGCAAACGCTCCGCTCCCGACGCCGCCCTGTTCGTGGGCAGCGGCAAGGCGGACGAGATCGCCGACGCCTGCCGGGACGAGAAGATCGACATCGTGATCTTCAACCACGCCCTGTCGCCCGCCCAGCAGCGCAACCTCGGAAAGCGCCTGGAGGTGCGGGTGCTCGACCGTACCAGCCTGATCCTCGACATCTTCGCCCAGCGCGCCCAGAGCCACGAGGGCAAGCTGCAGGTGGAGCTGGCGCAGCTGCAGCACCTGTCGACCCGCCTGATCCGCGGCTGGACCCACCTGGAACGGCAAAAGGGCGGTATCGGCCTGCGCGGCCCGGGCGAGACCCAGCTCGAGACCGACCGCCGCCTGATCGGCGAGCGGGTCAAGATGCTGCGCGAACGCCTGAAGAAGCTGCGCCGCCAGCACGAGACCCAGCGCCGCGCGCGCGGGCGCAACAACACCTTTTCCGTGTCCTTGGTCGGCTACACCAACGCCGGCAAGTCGACCCTGTTCAACACCCTCACCAAGGCCGGCGTCTACGTCGCGAACCAGCTGTTCGCGACCCTGGACACCACCTCGCGCCGGGTCTACCTGAACGACGAGGTCGGCTCGATCGTCATGTCCGACACGGTCGGCTTCGTGCGCGACCTGCCGCACCAGCTGGTGGCGGCCTTCCGCGCCACGCTGGAGGAAACCATCCGCGCCGACCTGCTGCTGCACGTGGTGGACGCCTCCAGCCCGGTGCGCATGGAACAGATCGAGCAGGTCAACGCCGTGCTGCACGAGATCGGCGCCGACCACATCCCGCAGATCCTGGTCTGGAACAAGATCGACCTGGCCGGCCACGAGCCGGGCATCGAGCGCGACCAGGACGGCCGCATCAGCCGGGTTTACCTGTCGGCCCACACGGGCCAGGGCCTGGACCTGCTGCGCGCGGCCATCGGCGAGGCCGCGCTGGCGGGGCCGAAACAAGAACAAGAAGAGCAGGACGCACGTTTCCTCCCGGAGCACGACGCGCCTGTGCCGGAATCCACCCACGTCGGATCACACTGACCCCATGAACGCCTTCCTGAAACGACTCGGCGCCATTTTCAACCTCAACGACCCGCGCTGGGGACGCAACCCCGATCAACAACGGCCGCATGCGCAGGAAGGGCGGCGGCCCGGCGAAGGTCCGCCGGACCTGGACCAGCTCTGGCGCGACTTCAACGCGCGCCTGAACCGCCTGTTCGGCGGCCGCCAGCAGCCTCCGGGCGAGGGCGGCGGCAGCCCGCGCGGCCCGCTGCGCGGGGTCGGCATGACGGCCGGCCTGGTGGTCGGCGTGATCGCCCTGATCTGGCTCGCCAGCGGCTCCTTCATCGTGCAGGAAGGGCAGACCGGCGTGGTCACGACCTTCGGCCGCCTGTCGCACATCACCGGCCCTGGCTTCAACTGGCGCTGGCCGTACCCGATCCAGGCCCACCAGATCGTCAACCGCTCCTCGGTGCGCAACGTGGAAATCGGCTACCGCGGCACGGTGCGCAACAAGCAGCTGCACGAAGCGCTGATGCTGACCGACGACGAGAACATCGTCGACATCCAGTTCGCCGTGCAGTACACGCTGAAGGACCCGGTGGCCTGGCTGTTCATCAACCGCGAGCCGGAAGAAAACGTGCGCCAGGTGGCCGAGACGGCCGTGCGCGAAGTGGTCGGCCGCAGCCAGATGGACTTCGTGCTGTATGAAGGCCGCGAGAAGGTCGCGCGCGACGTGCAGAACCTGATGCAGTCCATCCTCGACCGCTACGGCTCGGGCGTGCAGATCGCCAACGTGAGCATGCAGGCGGTGCAGCCGCCGGAGCAGGTGCAGGGCGCCTTCGACGACGCCGTCAAGGCCGGGCAGGACCGCAAGCGTTCCTCCAACGAGGGCCAGGCCTACGCCAACCGCGTCATCAACGAAGCCAAGGGCCGAGCCACGCGCCTGATCCAGGAGGCCGAGGGCTACCGCGCCCAGGTGGTGGAGAACGCGACCGGTAACGCGTCCCGCTTCAACCAGGTGGTGACCGAATACGCCAAGGCCCCGGCCGTGACGCGCGACCGCATGTACATCGACACCATGCAGCAGATCTTCAGCAGCACCAGCAAGGTGATGATCGACGCGCGCGCCAATTCGAACCTGCTGTATCTCCCGCTGGACAAGCTGGTGCAGCAGACCATCGCCAACGACACCGCCGCCCGCGCCGCCGCCCAACAGCAGCAGGCCGCGCAGCAGCCGCAGGCCGCCGCCCAGGCGCCGACCGACGCCATACCGACCGTGGAAGTCCGCCGCGACAACAACCGCGCCCGCGACGCTTCGCGTGAACGGGAGAGCCGCTAATGAACCGCCTCGTCACCATTTTCGTATCGGCCTTCGTGGCCCTGCTGGTCGTCTCGTCGACCGTGTTCATCGTCGACCAGCGCGAGTACGCGATCGTGTTCGGCTTCGGCGAAGTGAAGGACGTGATCGAGCAGCCCGGCCTGCACTTCAAGCTGCCGCCGCCGTTCCAGAACGTGCGCGCCCTGCCCAAGCAGATCCTCACCATCGAGTCGGACGAAGCGGACCGCTTCATCACGGCCGAGAAGATGAACATCCTGGTCGATTCCTTCGTCAAGTGGCGCATCGCCAAGCCCAAGCTGTACTGGATCAGCTTCGGCGGCGACGAGCAGCGCGCGCGCGACCGCATGTCGCAGATCGTCAAGGCGGCCCTGAACGAGGAAATCACCAAGCGCACGGTGCATGAAGTCATCTCCAGCCAGCGCGGCAAGGTGATGGAGGCGCTGCGCACCAAGGTCGCGGCCGAAGCGGCCCAGATCGGGGTGGAGATCATCGACGTGCGCCTCAAGCGCGTGGACTACGTGGAGCAGATCAACAACTCCGTCTACGAGCGGATGAAGGCCGAGCGCGCGCGCGTGGCCAACGAGCTGCGTTCGACCGGCGGCGCCGAGGGCGAGAAGATCCGCGCCGACGCCGACCGCCAGGCCACCGTGATCATCGCCGAAGCCTACCGCGACGCCCAGCGCATGAAGGGCGAGGGCGACGCCAAGGCCTCGCAGATCTACGCCAGCGCCTTCGGCAAGAACCCGGAGTTCTACAAGTTCTACCGTTCGCTCGACGCCTACCGCGAAACCTTCCGCAACCGCGGCGACGTGATCGTGGTCGACCCGACCTCGGACTTCTTCAAGTACTTCCACAGCCCCGGCGCCGCCAAGAAATAAGTCATCCCCGCGACGGCGGGGACCCCTGGTGCGCCGCGTGCCACTCGCGTTCGACCAGCGGCCCCCGCTTGCGCGGGGGTGACTGCGGCCACGGATCGTAAGAATTGGGGTAAAATCATCGATTCGGCGCGAACTTTGCGTTTGCCTCTGCGCGCCCGTTAACCGATTTTTAACACCACCATGCCGAATTGGCTGCTGCCCGAGAACATCGCCGACGTCTTGCCGTCCGAAGCGCGCAAGATCGAAGAGCTGCGCCGCCTCATCCTCGATAACTTCCGTCTGTACGGCTACGAGCTGGTGATGCCGCCCCTGCTGGAATATGTCGACTCGCTCCTGACCGGCGCCGGCAAGGACACGGACCTGCGCACCTTCAAGCTGGTCGACCAGCTGTCCGGCCGCATGCTCGGCCTGCGCGCCGACATGACGACCCAGGTCGCCCGCATCGACGCGCACCTGCTGAACCGCGCCTCCGTGACCCGCCTGTGCTACGCCGGCTCGGTGCTGCACACCCGCCCGTCGGGCCTGCACGCCACCCGCGAGCCGTACCAGATCGGCGCCGAGATCTACGGCCACGCCGGCCTGGAGGCGGACGCCGAGATCCAGGAGCTGGCGCTGGCCTCCCTGGCCCTGGCCGGCTTCGACAACGTGCGCCTGGACCTGTGCCACGTCGGCGTGCTGCGCGCCCTCCTGAACGACGACCCCAAGGCCGCCGCCGACGAAGCCGCGATCACGGCCCTGCTGCGCGCCAAGGACGTCCCCGGCCTGCGCGAACTGACCGCGGGCTACGCCGAATCGACCCGCCAGGCCCTCCTGGCGCTGCCGCAACTGTACGGCGACGTCGAGGTGCTGGGCCGTGCGCGCGAGGCGCTGCCGGCGCTGCCGGGCATCACCCGCGCCCTGTCCGAGCTGGCCGCGCTGGCCGGTTCGGCCATCGGCCGCGCCGACGTCGCGATCGACCTGGCCGACCTGCGCGGCTACCAGTACGAGAGCGGCGCCATGTTCGCCCTGTACGTGCCGGGCCTGCCCAACGCGGTGGCGCGCGGAGGCCGCTACGACCACGTGGGCGAAGCCTTCGGGCGCGCCCGCCCCGCGACCGGCTTCTCGCTGGACCTGCGCGAACTGGCGCGCCTGCTGCCGGTGGCCGAACGCAAGCATTCGATCCGCGCGCCCTGGGGCAACGCCCCCGAGCTGCGCGAAAAAATCGCCGAACTGCGCAAGAGCGGCGAAGTCGTGATCCAGTCCCTGCCTGGACACGACAACGAGCAGGACGAATTCGAGTACGACCGCGTGCTCGTGCAGGAAGATGGAAACTGGATTCTCAAACTCTTAGGCTAAGACAGAAAAATGGCAAAGAACGTCGTTGTCATCGGCACCCA
>DASRUW010000307.1:0-6925 GCA_035655255.1 Telluria sp.
ATCCGATGTTCAGGCGGTTTGCTCGGCATTTTCGATGGTAGTCCGACTACTTTGTGTCATGTGAGCATTCCAGGCGTCCAGACCGCCCTGGAGCGGCCGGGCGCGGTGGAAGCCCTGGGCCTGGAACTGCTTGGCGACGGCGGCGGCGCTGACATCGTTGGGGCAGCTGCAATACACGACGATGTGGCGGTCCTTGTCCAGGTCGGCAACCAGCTCGGCCAGGGGCCTGCCGTGGAACAGAACGGCGCCGGGGATGGGCGCCTCCAGCTGCTGCGCCGTGGCGCTGCGCGCGTCCACCAGCAGCGGGTCGTGGCCGTGCGCGATCAGGTCGGCCAGTTCCCCGATCGACACCCGTTCCAGCTGCATGCCGCGCTGGAAGCGGCGCCGCTCCACATATTTCAGCAGGACGAAGGCGGCCAGCAGCAAACCCAGCACCGACAGCGCGGTCGAGCCCATGGTGGACAGCACGTCCAGCACCTGGTCCACGCTGGTATGGAAATAGCCGCCGATGGCCAGTCCCGTTCCGCTCCAGAGCAGGCCGCCGGAGAGGGTGTAGGCCAGGAAGCGCGGCGTCGATGTGCCCATCGCCCCGGCCAGCGGCGGCGCGATGGTATTGAAACCTGGGATGAACTTGGCCACGACGAGGGACTTGGGCCCGTAGCGGGCAAAATTGTCCTCGGTCTGGCTGACGCACACGTCGGGGTTCAGGGAGATGCGGCACAGCACGCGCAGGATGCGCTTGCCGTAGGCGCGGCCGGCACGGAACCAGAAGTAATCGCTGATCAGGCAGGCCAGCAGCGCGAAGGCCAGCGCCAGCGGCCCGTGCAGGGGCCCGTCCACCGCCAGCGCCCCGGCCACGATCAGGACCGGGAAGGCGGGAATCGGCAGCCCGATCTGCTCCACCAGGACGGTGAAGAACACGATCAGGACGCCGTATTCGCGCAGGAGGTCGGTCAGGTTGGCCATCCCACTATGGTAGTCGATTCCGCCCGCGGGCGCGCGCCGGTCAGGCCGCCACGGCCGCGGCGTCGATGGCGGGATAGAACTCGCGGTCTTCGCGCTGGATCCGTTCGTAGAGCTGGCGCAGGACGACGTTGGCCTGCTCGCGGAAGGCCTCCGGCGCCAGGGTCACGCTGCGCGCCGTGTTCCAGCGCGCGGCGAACTGCAGGTAGGCGCCGGCGATGCCTTCCATCTCGTCCTGGTAGCGCTGGGACAGGCGCACCAGCTCGCCCTCCCCGCTCGCTTCCAGCGCCGGATACAGGCTGCGGTCCTCCACCGCCAGGTGCAGCTTGATCAAGCCGCTGAAGGCGACGATGGCCGCCGCGATCTTCTCCGCGTTGCGCTCGATGCCCGCGTGCGCCAGCTCGCGCAGGCGCGCGATGCCGGACAGGATGTCGATGTGCTGGTGCTTGAACTTGTCGATGTTCACGGTGCTTCCTTTCTGCTGTGCGTTACCGGAACACCATCCTAGCATAATAGATGCATTTTAAATGCAGCTTTATAACAGGGTTATCGGGCTCCCTTGGGAATCGCGGCCAGGAGCTGGCGCGTGTAGTCCTGCTGCGGCGCGCGGAACAGCGTGTCGGCGTCGCCGCTTTCGACCACGCTCCCGTGGTGCATCACCAGCACCTGGTCCGACATGTAGCGCACCACCGACAGGTCGTGCGAGATGAAGATGTAGGACAGCCCGAATTCGTCCTGCAGGTCCTGCAGCAGGTTGAGCACCTGGGCCTGCACCGACACGTCGAGGGCGGACACGGATTCGTCGCACACGAGGATTTCCGGCTGCATGGTCAGGCAGCGCGCGATGGCGATGCGCTGGCGCTGCCCGCCGGAGAACTCGTGCGGATAGCGGTGGAAGGCCTGGGCCGGCAGCCCGACCCGTTCCAGCAGGCGGTAGGCCGCCGCTTCCCGTTCGCGGTCGCCGGCGTGGATGCGGTGGATGCGCATCGGCTCGAGCAGGATCTGCCCCACCGTGAAGCGCGGATTGAGCGATGCGTACGGGTTCTGGAAGATGATCTGGATGCGGCGCTTGAAGGGCTGGAACTCGGCATCGCTCATGGCCAGCAGGTCGCGCCCTTCGAACAGGGCGGAGCCGCCGCTGGCCTGGTGCAGGCGCAGCAGGGTCAGGCCGACCGTGCTCTTGCCGGAACCGGATTCGCCCACCACCCCGAGCGTCTTGCCGCGCGGGAGGCGGAAGGACACGCCCTTCACGGCCTGGAACTCGCGCTTGCCGAACAGGCCTTCGCGCACGTAGAAGCTTTTCTTCAGGTCCTTCACCACCAGCACGTCGAGCTCGCCCTGCGCGTAGCCGCGCGCGCGCTCGCCCGCCGGCGGCGTGCGGCCCTGCAGGTAGTCGTCGATCACGGGCAGGCGCAAGGGCCGCGCGTCCAGCGGCGGGCGGCAGTGAAGCAGCGCCTGGGTGTAGGCGTCGCGCGGCGCATGCAGCACCTGCACGGCCTCGCCCTCTTCGCGCACCTCGCCATGGCGCATGACGATCACGCGGTCGGCGATTTCCCCCACCAGCCCGAGGTCGTGGGTGATGAACAGGACCGCCATCTGGCGCTTCTTCTGCAGCCCGGCGATCAGCTCCATGATCTGCTTCTGGATCGTCACGTCGAGCGCGGTGGTCGGCTCGTCGGCGATCAGGAGCTTGGGCTCGCACGCGATCGCCATCGCGATCATCACGCGCTGCTGCTGGCCGCCGGACATCTGGGACGGGTAGCTGTCGATCTTGTTGGCCGGGTCGGGAATGCCGACCTCCTCCAGCAGTGCCAGGGTGCGGGCCCGCGCCTGGCGCCGGTTCATGCCCATGTGCTGGCGCAGCACCTCGCCGATCTGGAAGCCGACCGTGAACACGGGGTTCAGCGAGGACATCGGCTCCTGGAAGATCATCGCCACGTCCTTGCCGCACAGGCGGCGCCGCTCGGCGGCGCTGGCGCCGAGCAGCTCGCGGTCGTCGAAGCGGATGCTGCTGGCCGGGTCGATGATGGTCGTCAGCGGCGGCAGCAGGCCCATGACGGCCAGCGAGCTGACCGACTTGCCGCTGCCCGATTCGCCCACCAGGGCCACGGTGGCGTCGCGCGGCACGTCGAAGGAGATGCCCTTGACCGCTTCGACCGTGTTGGTCTTGTCAAGGCGGAAGCGCACCCGCAAATTGCGCACCTGGAGCAGGATATCGTTCATTTGATCTTCGGGTCGAGGGCGTCGCGCAGCGCGTCGGTGAACAGCGAGAAGGCCGTGACCAGCACCGCCATGGCGCTGGCGGCGGCGGTCAGCTGCCACCACTTGCCGAGTATGAGTTCGTTCTGGGCCTCGTTCAGCATCGAGCCCCAGGACACCACGCCGACCGGCACGCCGAAGCCGAGGAAGGACAGGATCACCTCGGCCTTGATGAAGCCGACCACCAGGATCGACAGCTGCACCAGGGCGATGTGGGACACGTTCGGGAAGATGTGGCCGAACATCTTGCGCCAGTGCGAAGCGCCGATGGCGTCGGCCGCCAGCACGTACTCGCGCGCCTTGTGCTTCATGTACTCCGCGCGGATCAGGCGGTACGGGCCGGTCCAGCCGGTGAGGCCCAGGATCAGCACGATGGTCAGCACGCCCTTCTGCTGCAGCACCGCGGCCACGGTGAGGATCATCAGGATCGACGGGATCGAGGTGAACACGGAATAGAACCACGTGAAGAAGTCGTCCACCAGCCCGCCGAAGTAGCCCGCCAGCGCGCCGAACAGGGTGCCCAGCCCGACCGCCACCAGGGCCGCGACCAGGCCAACCACGATCGACGTTTCGCCGCCCTTGATGGTTTTCCTGATGATGTCGTGGCCCCACTTGTCGGCGCCGAACGGCAGCGTCGAACGGCGCGCCGCCACCGGTCCGTGCCGGGCCGCGGCGGCGCCGCGCAGCGCGGCCAGGTCGGCCGCGAGCGGGTCTTCCACGCCGTACATCTCGGGCGGAGCTTCCCTGCCCTGCCCCGCGCGGATGGCGCGGATGTCCTCGGCCAGGGGATCGAAGGCGTTCGACGGGGCCGGCTGTTCGGGGGCCCGGGTCCGCACGGTGGCGGCGTCCGGCCCGACGAAGGTGGGCGGCGCGTAGTTCACGCCCACCTCGTCTTCCCAGTCCGCCGCGACGAGACCCGTGGACGACAGGACCAGCAGCGCCAGGAACAGGCCGACGACAGCCAGCGCCAGCATGGCCAGCCGGTCCTGGCGCAGGCGGCGCCACGCCAGCGTCCACAGCCCCGGAGAGGTCGAATGAGCGTGCATCGGCGGCCTCACTTGAGCTGGACGCGCGGATCGACCGCCTGGTACAGCAGGTCGGTCAACAGGTTGAAGACCATGGTGGCGGCAGCGACGTACACCGTGATCGCCTTGATCACCGGGAAGTCGCTGCGCTCCACCGCCAGGATCACTTCGCGCCCGATGCCAGGAATGCCGAAGAAGCGCTCCAGCAGGAAGGCGCCGATCAGGAGCGCCGGCAGGTTCGACATGACATGGGTGATGATCGGGATCGCCGCGTTGCGCAGCACGTGCACCCACATCACCCGCCCTTCCGACAAGCCCTTGGCGCGCGCCGTGCGCACGTAGTCCTGGTTCACCTCGTCCAGCACGAAGCTGCGGAACAGGCGCAGCGTGGGCGCGATCGACACCGCCAGGCCGATCAGGATCGGCAGGGTCGAATAGCGCAGCAGGTTCTCGCCGAAGTGCTCGCCCCAGCCCTGCACCGGGAACAGCCCGAGCTTGTAGGCCAGCTCGTACTGGAACACGATGATGTAGACCAGGATCGAGATCGACATGCCGACCGTGCAGGCCACCATCACCGCGCGGTCGGTCAGCGAGCCGCGCACGAAGGCGACCGCCAGCGCCAGCGCGATGCCGAACACCGTCTCCAGGATCGTGAGCGGCACCAGCACCGTGAGCGAGGGGCCGAGCCGGGTCGCGATGATGTGGGAGACCGGCTCGCCCGTGCTCCACGCCGTGCCGAAGTCGAAGCTGACGATCTGCTTCACGAAGATCCACAGCTGCACCGGATACGGCTGGTCGATGCCGAGCTGCTTGCGGATGTTGGCGATCGCCTCGGGGTTGGACATCTTGCCCGCCAGGATGTAGGCCGGATCGCCGCCCACCCAGTTAAACAGCAGGAACACCAGCAGCACGACGCCGGCCATGGTCGGCAGCATCTGCCACAAGCGCCGGAGGATATAAGCGAACATGATGAATCTCTACTTTGATAAGCGGGACTGATCGATATCGATCCAGGCCCACTCCTGCTTGAGGATCGGGTGCTTCTTGTAGCCGAGGACCGAGGGCTGGGCCAGCATGTTGCGCCAGCGCGCGTAGCCCATCTTGATGGCCCCCATCACTTCCAGCCGGCGCGTCATGCGGTGGTACAGCGCGTCGCGCCCGGGGCCGGGTGGCAGCTGCTGCGAAGCCTGGTACATGCGGTCGTATTCCGGATCGGCGTAGCAGCCGAAATTGTTCTGGTGCGCGTTGGGGCCGTAATACAGCTGCATGAAGTTGTCGCCATCCGGATAGTCGGCCAGCCACTGCCCGTTGCGGGTGGCCACCTTGCACTGCTTCTCCCGCGCCAGCAGGTCGGCGAAGATCATGCGGTCGTTCTCCATGTGGATGCCGAGCGCATTGTAGGTCTTGCGCCAGACTTCCGCCTGCAGCACGCCATTCGACTCGGCGCGCGAGACGTAGTGGATCACCAGCGGCTTGCCGTCCGGCGTGGTGCGCCAGCCGTCCTTGCCCTTCTTGTAGCCGTAGCGGTCCAGCAGCCTGTTGGCCAGCGCCGGATCGTACTGGTTGATGCTGCGCCAGGCCGGATCGTAGCCGACCACGCCCGGCGGAATGGGATAGTCCAGGCGCTGCGCCTGCCCGTTCCACACCAGGGCGATCTCCTCGTCCACGTTGTGCGCCATCGCGATGGCGCGGCGCAGGGCGATCTTCTCCTTGCCGAAGCCGCCCAGCACCGGGTCGTCCATGTTCCAGTAGTACCAGGTGGTTTCGGGGTCGATCTGGCGCGACAGCTGCACGCCGCGCCGGGCCAGCTCCGGCCGCAGCTTGCCGTTCACCAGGGCCTTCGGGGCCAGCGGCCCATCCAGCCAGAACAGGTCCGTCTCGCCGCTCTGGAAGGACAGCCAGCGCGACTGGTCCTCCACCATCACCGCCACTTCGACGCGGTCGATCTGCGGCACCGCCTTGCCCTTCATCTGGGCGACGATGCGCTCGTCATCCGGGTCGGCAGATGGCTTGAAGTCCCACACCTCCGGCAAGTGCCATCGATTCTTGACGAGCACGATGCGGTTGCCGCGCACCCAGTCGGCCAGCATGTAGTAGCCGCTGCCGACCGGATGCCCGGCCACCTCGCCCTTGGCGTCGCCGTAGCGCTCCACCACTTCGCGCGCCACCGCGGACGTGCCCTCGTGTGCCAGCACCATGCCGAAATTGAAGTCGGTGTGGGTCAGGTGGATGCGCAGGGTGTAGGGGTCGAGCACTTCGAAGCGCGCGATTTTCCCGTCGAACAGCCAGCTGTGGGGCGAGGCCAGGCGCGGATCGAACAGGCGCTTCCAGGAATAGACGAAGTCTCCCACGGTCAGCTCGCGCCGCTGGCCGCCGAAGGCCGGGTCGGGGGTGAACAGGATGCCGTGCTTGAGCCGGATGGTATAGGTGCGCCCGTCCGGGGAAATCTCCGGCAGCGCGGCCGCCGCCTGCGGGCGCAGGGCGGCGGGCCGGGCCAGGTAGTCGTAGGTGTAGAGGGTGTCGAACAGCGCCTGCAGGATATGCGCCGAATACAGGTCGCGTGCCGTGGCCGGGTCGAAGCCGGTCTCGGCCGCCGGGATCACGTAGCGCAGCACTTTTTCCGCATGCGCCGGACCGGCTGCCAACGCCAGCAGCAAGGCGCCGATTATCCACGCCCT
>DASRUW010000308.1:0-6042 GCA_035655255.1 Telluria sp.
TCAACGTGGACGTGAAGAAGGTGCAGATCCGTAGCGACGTCGCCATCAGCGGCGCCAAGGTCAGTGCCGTGCAGGTCGACCCGTGGCTGTTCGGCGTCGGCGTCGGCTACCGCTTCTGACGCAACGAAAAAGGGTCAGACCCGGGGTCTGCAACCCGGATCCGACCCTGGTTTCAAAGTCTTTCTCCTTGTGCCTGCCGGTCTCCGGCAGGCTTTTTTTCCGCTTACTTGCCGCGCGTCGCGTTGATGAGGTAGTTCTGCATCGAGGCCTCGGCCACCTGGAACCAGGTGTTCTGCTCGGTGCGGAAGCGCTTCCACGGCTCGTAGATCTTGCGGAACTTGGCGTTCTTCTTGGCCTCCTCCTCGTAGATGTCGTTGGAGGCCTTGAAGCCGGCATCCAGGATGTCCTTCGAGTAGTAGCGCAGCTTGGCGCCGTTCTTGAGCAGGCGGGCCAGCGCGGTCGGATTCAGGAAGTCGTAGTCGGCCTGCATGAAGACGTGCGCCTCGTACGACGCCGTCTCGATCGCGGCCTGGTATTCCTTCGGCAGCTTCTCGAACTCCTTCATGTTGATGTAGAAGGACAGCTGCGGACCCGGCTCCCACCAGCCCGGCGCGTAGTAGTAGGGCGCGACCTTGTACAGGCCGATCTTCTCGTCGTCGAAGGGACCGACCCATTCGGCCGCGTCGATCGTGCCCTTTTCCAGGGCCGGGTAGATGTCCGAGCCGGCCAGCTGCTGCGGCACCACGCCCAGGCGCTCCATCACCTTGCCGGACAGGCCGGGGATGCGCATCTTGACGCCCTTCAGGTCGGCCAGGGACTTGATCTCCTTGCGGAACCAGCCGCCCATCTGGGTGCCGGTGTTACCGCCCATGAAGTTGATGATGTTGTATTCCTTGAAGAACTCGCGAGTCGCCTCGCGGCCGCCGCCGCGCTCCCACCACGCGGTCTGCTGGCGCGAGGTCAGGCCGAAGGGCAGCGCGCAGTCGAAGGCGAAGGTCGCATCCTTGCCGACGTAGTAGTAGCCGGCGGTATGGCCCATTTCCACCGTGCCGGCCTGCACCGCGTCCACCACCTGCAGCGGCGGCACGATCTCGCCCGCGGCGAAGACCCGGATGTTGAAGCGGCCGCCGGTCAGCGCGGACACGCGCTTGGCGAAGCGTTCGCCCGCGCCGAAGATGGTTTCGAGATTCTTGGGGAAGCTGCTGGCCAGACGCCAATTGATGGCCGGGAGGGACTGCGCTACTGCCGGTGCTGCCACTGCGCCGACCGCGGCGCCTGCCGCGGCCTTCTTCAGGAAAGAACGACGTTCCATGAGCTGTGTCTCCGTGTGGATGATTGGACTGATGCCGGACTAGTTTATTGCTCGGCAAGAATCCATGCAACACACTTCGACGTTCAGCTGCCCGCCACCACCATATTTTCGATGAGAATGGAGCCGGTTTCCTTGTTTCCGCGGATCAGGGTGTCGGCGCCGACCGCGACGATCTGCTCGAACATGGTCTTCATGTTGCCGGCGATGGTGATCTCCTCGACCGGGTATTGGATCACGCCGTTTTCCACCCAGTAGCCGGCGGCGCCGCGCGAATAGTCGCCGGTGACGTAGTTGGTGCCCTGCCCCATCAGCTCGGTGACCAGGAGGCCGCGGCCCATCTTGCGCAGCATGGCGGCGAAATCGTCGCCCTTCCTGGTCAAGTCCGACCTCAGGGACAGGTTGTGCGAGCCGCCCGCGTTGCCTGTGGTTTTCATGCCCAGTTTGCGCGCCGAATAGGACGACAGGAAGTAGCCCTGCACCACGCCGTCGCGCACCACGTCGCGCTTGACCGTACGGACACCCTCTTCGTCGAACGGGGCCGAGCCGACGCCGCCCACGATGTGCGGGTCTTCCACGATCTGCAGGTGCTTGGGAAAGACCTGCTTGCCGAGCGAATCGAGCAGGAAGGAGGATTTGCGGTACAGCGCGCCGCCCGAGGTGGCCTGGACGAAGGCGCCCAGCAGGCCGGCGGCCAGGGGCGCCTCGAACAGCACCGGGCAGGTGCGCGTGTCGAGCTTGCGCGCGTTCAGGCGCGCCAGGGCGCGCTGGGCGGCGTAGCGGCCGACCGCTTCCGGCACGCCCATCTTGCCCGGGTCGCGCGCCGAGGTGTACCAGTCGTCGCGCTGCATGTGGGCGCCGCGCCCGGCGATCGGGGCCACCGACAGGGTGTGGCGCGAGAACGGGTAGCCGCCCACGAAGCCGCGCGAGTTGGCCGACACGAAGTGCGACTGCTGCACGTAAACGCTGGCGCCTTCGCTGTTGGTGATCATCTTGTCGACCGCGAAGGCCGCGTCCTCGGTGCGCTTGGCGATTTCCACCGCCTCCTCGGCCGTGATGGTCCAGGGATAGAACAGCTTGAGGTCGCGCGGATGGCGCTCCAGCATGTCGGCGTCGGCCAGGCCGGCGCAGGGGTCCTCGGCCGTGAAGCGGGCGATGTTGTAGGCCGCGTCCACGGCGGCGCGCAGGGATGCGGGCGAAAAGTCCGAGGTGCTGGCGTTGCCGCGCTTCTGGCCCAGGTAGACGGTCACGCCCAGGCCCTTGTCCTTGTTCTGCTCGATGGTCTCGACATTGCCGCGCCGGACCGAGACCGACAGGCCGGACCCCTCGCTGATCTCGACCGCCGCATCGCTCGCTCCCTTGTCCCGCGCGTAAGCGAGCACATCCTGCGCGTAGCTGCGCAGCTGGTCCTGGGTGAGGCTGAAAACGGTGTCGCTCATAAGGTGATTTGGTGGGCTGGCCTGTAAAGCGGGTATCATAGCAGCCGTTGACAGATTTTACCGATTGCACCTCTCCAATCGGACTCCCTACCATGCCAAACCCTAACCGCGGATCGTGCGGCTTCCAGTCGTCCGAGTTCGAACAGGAATACGAACGTCCCTCCAAGTCCGAATTGAAGCGCCAGATGGACGCGCTCCAGAAACTGGGCGAGGAGCTGGTCGACCAGCCCCGCGACCGCGTCAAGCGGGTGCCGATGCCGGACGACCTACGCGACGCGATCCTCATGTGCCAGACCATCAAGGACCACGGCGGCCGCCGGCGCCAGCTCCAATACGTGGGCAAGAAGATGCGCGGCCTGGAGCCGGAGGAAGTGGCGGCCATCCAGCGCACCATCGAAGGCTGGCGCGGCGCGTCCAAGTCCGAGACGGCGGCCCTGCACGCCATCGAGCGCAAGCGCGAGAAGCTGCTGGCCGACGACAAGGCGCTCACCGCGCTGATGGCGGAGCATCCCGAGCTCGACGTGCAGCAGCTGCGCACCCTGATCCGCAACGCGCGCAAGGAACAGGCGGAGAACAAGCCGCCCAAGGCCTACCGCGAGATCTTCCAGCTGCTCAAGGGCCTGGCCCCGGCGGCGCCGGAGCCGGAACCGGAAGAGGAAGGCGATGACGAGTGAGATCGTGATCGGGCTGGTGTCGGTCTCGGACCGCGCCAGCTGCGGCGTCTATGAGGACAAGGGCATTCCCGCCCTGCGCGACTGGCTCGCCGCCGCGCTCACCACGCCGTTCCGGGTCGAGACCCGCCTGATCCCGGACGAACGCGCCGCCATCGAGGCGGCGCTGGTCGAACTGGTGGACACGGCGCGCTGCCACCTGGTGCTCACCACCGGCGGCACCGGCCCGGCGCGGCGCGACGTCACCCCCGAGGCCACGCTGGCCGTCGGCACCAAGGAAATGCCGGGCTTCGGCGAACAGATGCGCCAGGTGAGCCTGCACTTCGTGCCGACCGCGATCCTGTCGCGCCAGGTCGCCGTGATCCGCGAGACGCCCGACCACGCGGCCCTGATCCTGAACCTGCCCGGCCAGCCCAAGGCCATCAAGGAAACCCTGGAAGGCCTGAAGGACGCGGACGGCAAGCAGATCGTCGGCGGCGTGTTCGCGGCCATCCCCTACTGCATCGACCTGATCGGCGGCCCGTACCTGGAGACCGATCCGGCCGTATGCAAGGCATTCCGTCCCAAGTCGGCCCAGCGCCCGGCGCAAGGAGCAGCATGAGCACCCTTCTCGACCACATCGAAATCGAAACCCAGCCGAACCCGCAGGTGTCGGTCATCTGGCTGCACGGCCTGGGCGCGGACGGCAACGACTTCGTGCCCATCGTGCGCGAGCTCGATTTGACCGGCCTGCCCGGCATCCGCTTCATCTTCCCGCACGCGCCGACGATGCCGGTGACGATCAACGGCGGCTACATCATGCGCGCCTGGTACGACATCCGCGGCACGGAGCTGATGCGCCAGGAGGACGAAGGCGGCTTGCGCTCGTCGCAGCGGCTGGTCGAGGCCTTCATCGCCAACGAAAAGGCGCGCGGCATCCCGGCGCGGCGCATCGTGCTGGCCGGCTTCTCGCAGGGCTGCGCGATGACGCTGCAGGCGGGCCTGCGCCATCCGGAACAGCTGGCGGGCATGCTCTGCCTGTCCGGCTACCTGCCGCTGTCGGCGCAGGTGGAAGCGGAGCGCAGCGCGGCGAGCGTGCAGACCCCGATCTTCATGGCCCACGGCACGATGGACCCGGTGGTCCCGTACGCCCGCGCCACCGCCTCGCGCGACATGCTCAAGGCCATGGGTTACCGGATCGAGTGGCACGACTACCCGATGCCGCACTCCGTCTGCGGCGAGGAAGTGGACGACATTTCCGCCTGGCTGCGCAAGACCCTGGCCACCTGACGGTTATCAAGTCAAATCCGCGGGAGCGGAACGGCGGGGGATGGGGGTGCAGGGGTGCGGGCGGCGTTCATGACCATCGCCAGGAAACTGTAGTAACCGTTTATACCGATCAGGTCGACCACGCCCTGCTCGCCGAACAGCTCCACCGCCAGAGCCCAGGTCGCGTCCGACACCTGCTTGTCGTCGTTCAGCTCCGCGCAGAAGTCGTAGATCGCCGCTTCGTCGTCGGCCATGCGCTGCGGACGCCTGCCCTCGGCGATCGCGTCGATCAGGTCCTGGCCGATGCCGGCCTCCAGCGCGATCGGCGCATGGATCGCCCATTCCACCTGCTGGTCCCATTCGCGCGCGACGATCAGGATCGCGAACTCCGTCAAGCGCACCCCGATCGCGCTCCTGTAGCGCAGGTACTCGCCCATGCGCTGGGCGTATTCCATCAGTTCGGGACTGCGCAGCAACGGCACGAACGGCGCCACCAGGGCGCCGCGCGGGCCGGACACCACGCCGCGCACGGCGGCGCGCTGGGCATCCGTGAGCACGTGTTCGGACAAAGGAGGCAGACGGTCGCGGTTCATGGCGCGACCTTACCGCGCCGCCGCCGCGCCGGTCAATAGGGCGGCGCCGGGTTTGCGCCGGCACAAGGCGCGGGCCGCAGGATCGCCTATCGTGCGGGTTTTCACGCCGACCAGGAGAGAGCATGAGCCGCGTCATCCACCGCAACCTGCGCCGGATTCCGCCGCAGGCCGTCGCCGCCGAAGGGATCGCGATCATCGACGCCGACGGCCGGCGCTACCTCGATGCGAGCGGCGGCGCCGCGGTGTCCTCGCTCGGCCACGGGCATCCCGACGTGCTGGCCGCCCTGCATCGCCAGGCGGACCGCATCGCCTATGCCCACACCTCCTTCTTCACCACCGCCGCGGCGGAGGAACTGGCCCGCCGGCTGGGCCGCGCCGCGCCAGGCGGCGACAGCGAGGTCTGTTTCGTTTCCGGCGGCTCGGAGGCGATGGAGACCGCGCTGAAGTTCGCCCGCCAGTACTACCTGGAGATCGGCCAGCCCCACCGCACCCGCTTCCTGGCGCGGCGCCAGAGCTATCACGGCAACACCCTGGGCGCGCTGGCCGTGGGCGGCAACGAGTGGCGCCGGCGGCAGTTCGCCCCGCTCCTCATCGACGTGGGGCGCGTCTCGGCCTGCTACGAGTATCGCGAGCGGCTCGCCACCGAGACGCCCGAGCAGTACGGGCAGCGCCTGGCCGACGAACTGGACACCGAGATCCGCCGCATCGGCCCGCAGCGCGTGATCGCGTTCGTCGCCGAGACGGTCGTGGGCGCGACCCTGGGCGCGGTGCCCGCGGTGCCG
>DASRUW010000309.1:0-3362 GCA_035655255.1 Telluria sp.
CGGCCCGTGCTCTGGAAACCGGAGCGCTCGGCGACCGTGGTCAGGTTATCGGACGGGGCGGCGTGCGCCAGCGGAGCGGCGACGGCGAGGGCGAACAGCAAGGCGTGACGTAGCATGGACTGGCTTTCTGCAAAGTTGGAACTGGCCGCGCTGGCCGCTGGCGGGCCTCACGCGGGCGGGTGCGGGGAATTATAGTTGGCCCGGCCGGCGCGCGCAGGAGCCAGCCATGGCCGCCGAAGGGGAGCCAGCGCGGGGCTCAGCCGGGGTGGCCGGTCCTGCCCTGCCCGTCCACGTAGGCGCCCGGCGACACGCCCATGGCGCGGCGGAACATGGCGATGAAGGCGCTCAGGCTGTCATAGCCCAGTTCCAGCGCCACCGTCGTCACGGGCTGCCCGACGGCCAGCAGCTCCAGTGAACGCAGCAGGCGCGCCCGCTGGCGCCAGGCGGAGAACGCCAGCCCCGTCTCGGCCGTGTAGCGGCGCGTGAGGGTGCGCGGTGTGATGCCGGCCCAGGCGGCCCACTCGGTGAGCGTGCGCGGATCGGCCGGATGCTCGGCCAGCGCCAGCGCGATGGCGCGCAGGCGGCGCTCGCGCGGCATGGGCAGCACCAGCGGCGGGCGCGGCGCGGCCGCGATTTCATCGAGGATGACGGCGCACACGCGTGCCTGTGCCGCGTCCAGCACGGCCAGCGCACGCCAGGCGGCAGCGCGCGCCACCGCTTCCCGCAGCAGTCCCGACACGGCCATCACCTGCGGCCGCGCCGGCAAGGCCGCGCACGCGTGCGCCGCCACATGGGCGCTCCAGGCGCTGGCCGGGCCGTGCGCATCGAGTCCGTGCGGATGCGCGGGTGGCATCCACAGCACGTGGCCGGGCGGGACGATCAGCCGCTCGCCCTGCGTGGACACGGCCAGCAAGCCGCTGACAGCGCCTATCGCCTGGCCGCGCGCGTGGCTGTGCATGGGCGTGGCGCGCACGGCGGCGGTGGCGAGACTGACGATGACGGCCGGCCCGTCGGCGGCATCGGCGCGGCGGGCATCGAGCAAGGGCGGGGAACTGGCGTGCATGCGACACATTATGGCACCGGCGCGCCAGCGCGGCCACGGCGCCGCTGGCATGCTGTCAACCAAGCCGGCCGACTCGATCCCGGCCGGCCCGCCGCGCGGGGCCGCCGCGCGGGGCCGCCGCGCCAGAACTTACAGGAGCACACAACATGCAGGCACAAGACGTACTGCCAGACCACATCAACCACCGCGACTATGGCGGCGTCATGATCCGCAAGGGGACGGTGGCCGCCTTCCTGAACAATGCCCGCACCTGGCTGGCGCCCGACAGCACGCCAGCGTCGCGGGCCGGCGCCGAAGCCGACCTCGTGGCGGCCTTGCCGGCGCTGGAGGCACTGGGCCTATTCGACATCCTCGCCATCGCCGATCCAGCCCTGCGCGCGTTCATCGCGACCCGGTGCGCGGCGCCGGCGCCCAGGTGCTGAAACAAATGACGGTTGCCAGCGGGGCCGCGTGCACCGTCAACGGCCGCCGGCGTTGATCGACAGCTCCTCGACCGGCGAACGCACCAGCTGCATGGCGCCGGCCGGATTACCCTGATGAACGGGGCACACGCCACTGACAGCGTACGCCAACGCCGCCGCCAGCAAGCCTTCGGACGGGTCGCCCAATTCATGCGTGAGATCGTCGCGGGCCCGGCAGGTGGGTTGGAATCCATCAGCGTAGTCGCCAAAACCCTTGTCGTTCACGCCCTGGAACTGGATCCAGAAATAGGTGGTACCGCAATCATCGAGCGGGGTGAACGCATAGGGCTTGCCACAAGTGGGGTCGCCGATCAGGTTGACCTCGACATCGATGCCGCGCAAGCTGTTGATCACCGACTCGCTGGCCGAACAGGTACCGGCCGTAGTCAGCACGGTCACCCGTTTCAGGCCCAGATATGGCAGCACGCTACCGGGCTTGAGCGGCTGCGGCGCGCGGTAGCCGACCGCATGAGAGGCGAAGCCCTGCGCCGGTTGCGGCTTGACATTATCAGCGTGCACCGGGCGCTCGAATACCCTGTTCGCCGTCGCCTCCGGCCCCGCGATCATGTAAGCCAGCTCACTGGCGACGCTCAGCAGGCCGCCGCCGTTGTAGCGCATATCAAGCACCAGCTCGTCGATTCCGACCGCCTTGAACTCGGTGATGGCTTGCACCAGCGCCGACTCGGCCACGCCGTTATGCTGCTTGAACAGCAGATAGCCGACTTTGCCGGCATTCGTCTCGATCACCTTCGCGCCCCGTACCGGCAGGATGGAGAGTCGGGCCGACGCCAGGCTGACCTCCCGCACTACACCGTCGCGGCTGAGTCGCAGGCGGTGGGTTTCGCCCGCCTTCGCGGGAAACAGGCCAGCGCTGATGCGAGCCGCCACGGCCGTATCGCCCGCGTCGGCGAGCGCGTCGCCATCAACGGCCAACAAGCGGTCGCCGCGGCGCACCCCGGACAAATCGGCCGGCGAACCCGGTTCGACCCACGTCGCCAGCCACAGGTGCGGCTGGGATGGATCAGCGTTGCGCTGCCAGCTCAGGCCATAGCTGACTTCCACTCCGTCGCCCGACATCGCGTTCCACACGTCCGTCGGATAGGTGAAGTGAAAGCGGTCCTTGGGACGTCCGCTGGCCGTCACGAGCGGCGTCTTGAGCGCATTGAACCAGGCGATCGCGGTCGGATAGTCCGCCATGTTCAGGCCGGTGGGGATCTCCCGGTACCACAGATAGGACGCGGCTATCATCGACTTCAGCCAATTCTGCTCGTCGGCCAGCGTACCTTGCTTGTCGGTGTACGGCAGGCGGTTGGGCGCCAGGCCGGTACGCGGGTGCTCGCACACCTGACTGAGCCGCAACCAGTCCGGCGGATGGGCCGGATCGATGATGGCCGAATCAACGGCCGGCCTGGCTGGATCGACGCCGGCACTGGCGCCCCCCTGTCCGCCGCAACCGGCCATGGCGGTCAGGATGGCCGAGGCCAGGATGAGAGCGTATTTGTTGACCATCTGTTTTGAGTGAGCTGAGGCGGAAGCACGCGATTGTAGCGCGTCGCGTGTGGTGATGTGGCATTTATTACAATTACTTGCACATGGGACACATCCACCGGGCCCGATCACGCTGGTCCGAAAAAAAAACCGGCAAGCGCGCTTGCCGGTTTCCAGTTGCTACCGCTGCCAGGCCGCGGTCGGCCCATCATCAGGCCGCGTGGTTCGCCACGCCGGCCGGCGCGTGGAAGGCGGCCACCAGCGCCGCCTGCTTCTGCTGGGCGGCCTTGAAATGGCGCTCCTTGACGTGGCCGTAACCACGGATGTCCTCCGGGATGCTGGCAATGGCC
>DASRUW010000310.1:0-16328 GCA_035655255.1 Telluria sp.
CGCCCCCTTGCCCGCCAGGCCACCGGCCACGCCGCCGATCGCCGCACCGGCCGCCATGCCCACCGGCCCCGCCGGCGCACCGATGCCCGCGCCCACCGCGGCGCCGCCGGCCGCGCCCAGGCCCGTGCCGATCACGTGCTCGCCCTTGGCGTCCTTCCAGCTCTTTTCGATATGCGCCGCATCCTCGTCGGTGCGCGGCGACACGCCCATCAGGATGCCGCCGTTGCGGATGCCTTCCTCGTAGTTCTTGACGCGTTCCTCCGGAATGCCGGCGCCGATCAGCGCGCCGATCAGGCCGCCCGTGATACCGCCCGCGCCCGCGCCGGCCAGGGCCGCCGCCAGCGGGCCGGCGATCACCACGCCCATGCCCGGCAGGACCAGGGTGGTGCCCATCGCGGCGATGCCGGCCAGCACAGCTCCGATCGCGCCGCCGATGCCGGCGCCCACGCCCGCGCCTTCCGCCGCCTTGGAACCGAGCTCGGTTTCGGTGTCCCCGAAGTGGCGGCGGCGCGCTTCGTCGGTCATCACGAGATTGACGTCGTCCTTGTTGTAGCCGCGGTCCTGCAGCGTGCTGTAGGCGCGCTCGGCGCTGTCACGGTCGCGGAACAGGCCGGTCACCATGCGTTTGTTGGTAGTGTCGTGAGTGCTCATGTCGTTTTCCTTTCAATGTAGTCCGGGCTCGGGTCACTGTATGCCCCGGCGCCGCAGCGTTCCGTTCGCTGCCGAACGCAGTGTTCGTTGCCGCACCGACCCCGCGCCCTGCCCTACCTAAGCTCACACACACGGCCAAGCTTCGCATGGTCAGGGGGTCAGTACGAAACTTTCAAGGAGGAAAACCATGTTATTTATTATCTGGATCGTCGTAGGCGGTATTCTCGGCTGGCTCGCCAGCATGGTCATGAAAACGGATGCTGAGCAAGGCATCATCCTCAACGTGGTGGTCGGCATCGTGGGCGCCTTCCTCGGCGGCTGGCTGCTCTCGCCATTGTTCGGCTCGGGCACCATCAATTCCGACGACTTCAGTGTCACGTCCCTGCTGGTTTCCTTCCTCGGCGCCGTGATCCTCTTGGCCATCGTGAATCTGCTGCGCCGCGGCCGCACACACTGACGCCGCCCCGCGGCAAACGAAAACCAACGCCAGCCGCGTTGGTTTTTTTTCGTTGCCGTTTGCGATATCCTCTCGGGGGCTGCTCAACAGGGCACGCACAACAACACACTACGAGACCGATTCGCAATGAAAAAATCCCTTCTTGCGCTCGCCGTCCTGTCCACCGTCGCTCACGCCGACGAGGGGATGTGGATGCCGCAGCAGCTGCCACAAGTAGCGAAGCAACTGAAAGCCGCCGGCCTGAAACTCGATCCGGCCTCCCTGACCAAGCTGACCGAATTCCCGATGGGCGCCATCGTGAGCCTGGGCGGCTGCTCGGCCTCCTTCGTGTCGCCGCAGGGCCTGGTCGCGACCAACCACCACTGCGTGTACAACAGCGTCGCGGTCAATTCCAACGCCGAGCACGACTACCTGAAGAACGGCTTCCTGGCCAAGACCACGGCCGACGAACTGCCGGCCGCTCCGGGCAGCCGCATTTTCGTCACCGAGGAAGTGGCCGACGTGTCCGGCCAGGTGATCACTCCGGCCGTCGACAAGCTGGCCGGCAAGGCGCGCGTGGACGCGATCGAGAAGAACATCAAGACCCTGCAGTCCGACTGCGAGAAGGACCCGGGTCACCGCTGCACCGTGGCCTCGTTCTACGGCGGCCTGCAGTTCTACCGCATCAAGCAGCTGGAGATCCGCGACGTGCGCCTGGTGCATGCGCCGGCCGAAGGCATCGGCAAATTCGGCGGCGACACCGACAACTGGATGTGGCCGCGCCACACCGGCGACTACGGCTTCTACCGCGCTTATGTGTCCAAGGACGGCAAGGCCGCCGACTATGCGAAGGACAACGTGCCCTACAAGCCGAAGCACTTCCTCAAGCTGGCCAAGGAAGGCGTGAAGGAAGGCGACTTCATCATGGTGCTCGGCTACCCGGGGCGCACCAACCGCCACCGCCTGCCGTCCGAAGTGGACTACACCTTCAGCTGGGAGTACCCGGCCTTCGTGCAAAGCTCGGCCGAGACCCTGGACATCATCGGGCGCGAAACCGCGGGCGACCGCAACGCCGCCCTCAAGTACGCCGGCACGGTCGCCAACGTCAACAACTACTACAAGAACCGCAAGGGCATGCTGACCAGCTACCAGGGCAGCGACATCCTCGCGCGCAAGACGGCCGAGCACAACGCCCTCAAGGCATGGGTCAACGCCGACGCCAAGCGCAAGGCCGAATTCGGCCCGGGCATCGCCGACGTCGAGAAGTACATCGCCGCGCGCGACGCCGACACGAAGCGCGACTACTTCCTGAACCGCTCCGCGCCGCGCCTGCTGGGCGTGGCGCGTACCCTGTACCGCATGGCCAACGAGGCGCAGAAGCCCGACGCCGAGCGCAAGGCCGGCATGCAGGAACGCGACCAGCCGCGCCTGAAGGCCTTCATCATGGGCGTGGACAAGACCTACGTGGCCAAGGTGGACGAGGCACTGGCGCTGAACAACCTGAAGAAGTACGCCGCGCAGCCGGCCGCCAGCCGCAACGCCGCCTTCGACGCCGCCCTCGGCATCAAGGACGGCATGGGCGAAGCGGACCTGAAGGGCACGCTCGATCCGCTCTACGCCGGCACCAAGCTGGGCGACCCGAAGGCTCGCGCCGAATGGATCGGCAAGAAGCCGGAGGACTTCAAGGCGTCCGACGACCCGATGATCAAGGCCGCCGTCGCCCTGTACGCCGATGGCCTCAAGCGCGAGGCGGAGGAAGAGGAACTGGCCGGGCGCATCCAGCAGGCCTACGCAACCTACATGAAGGCCAAGATCGCCTACATGCAGTCCAAGGGCCAGGCCGTGTACCCGGATGCGAACAGCACCCTGCGCGTCACCTTCGGCAAGATCGCCGGCCGCTCCATCGGCGCCGACGGCACCACCGGCTGGAGCGCCTTCACCACCGTCAAGGGCGTGAAAGCGAAGGCCACCGGCGAAGGCGAATTCAACGCGCCCCAGCGCCAGCTCGACGCGATCAACGACAAGGACTTCGGCAAGTATGTCGATCCGGTGCTGAAGACCGTGCCGGTCGACTACCTGGCCACGCTCGACATCACGGGCGGCAATTCCGGTTCGGCGGCGCTGAACGCCAAGGGCGAATGGATCGGCCTGGCTTTCGACGGGACGCTCGATTCGATCATCTCGGACTGGGACTTCAACAAGGCCATGACGCGCGACATCCAGGTCGACCTGCGCTACATCCTGTGGAACATGAAGCACGTGGACCACGCGGACAACCTGCTCAAGGAGATGGGCGCCGAATAAGCGCTCCCCTTGAAGTGAAACGGCCCGGCTGCTTGCGCACCGGGCCGTTTTTTCATGCCGCGTTCAGCTTCGAATTGCGTATGCCGTAGATGAAGTAGGTGCTGACCGCCACCGCCATCCAGATGAAGAACACGCGGAAGGTGGTGGCCGAGAGGTCCTTCATGATGTACAGGCAGGCCAGCACCGACAGCACCGGCACCACGTACGGGCCGAACGGCACGCGGAAGCCTTCCTGCGGCCCCGGGCCTTCGCGGCGGCGCATCACCGGCACGGCGATCGAGACCACCATGAAGGCGGTCAGCGTGCCCATCGAGACCATGTCCCACAAGAAGGTCGAATCGACCAGCCCCGCCACCGCGCCCACGACCAGGCACACGAGCATGGTGTTGTTGGCCGGCGTGAGCGTCGTCGGATGGACCTTCTGGAAGACCTTCGGCACCAGGCCGTCGCGCGCGATGGCGAACAGGATGCGCGTCTGGCCATAGATCGTCACCAGGGTCACCGAGAACACGGAAATCACGGCGCCTGCGGACAGGATCAGCGCCGGCCACACCTGGCCCGTGACGTTTTGCAGGATCACGGCCAGGCCAGCCTCCTGCCCCGCGAACTTGGCGGCCGGCTGCGCGCCCAGCGCGGCCACGCACACGAGCAGGTAGAACACGGTGACGATGGCCAGCGCCGCCAGGATGCCCATCGGGACGTTACGCTTCGGATCGCGCACTTCCTCGCCCGCCGTGGCGACGGTGTCGATGCCGATGAAGGAGAAGAACACGGTGCCCGCTGCGGCCGTCACGCCGGCCATGCCGGTGTAGTCCTTCCCGTTGTAGAAGAAGGGATGGAAGTTGTTGATGTCGAAGCCGCGCAGCGCGATGGCGCAGAAGAAGATCAGGATCGCGAGCTTGATCATCACCATGATCGCGTTGGTCGTGGCCGACTCCTTGGTGCCGCGTATCAGCAGGAAGCCGCACAGCACCACCAGCAGCACCGGCGGCAGGTTGATGTGCCCCGGCTGGAACTCGACCCCGTGCGCTCCCGACACGATCATCGGCGAGCGCAGCGTGCGCAGGATCTCGTAGCCGAAGGCGTTGCTGAGGAAGTTATTCAGGTAGTCCGACCAGCCGATCGCCGTGGCACTGGCGGCCAGGCCGTATTCGAGCAGCAGGCAGGCCGCCATGATGAAGGCCGCGAACTCGCCCACCGAAGCGTAGGCGAAGGAGTAGGAGGAGCCGGAGGCCGGAATCTTGAAGGCCAGCTCCGCGTAGCACAGGGCGGTCAGGCCCGCCGTCAGTGCCGCCAGGAGGAAGGACAGCACCACCGATGGCCCGGCTTTCGGCACCGCCTCGACCATCGTGAAGAAGATGCCGGTGCCGATGGTGGCGCCCACGCCGATCATCGTCAGCGGGAACAGGCCCAGGTTGCGTGCGAGGCCGCTGGCACTGTGGCCCTGGCCGTCGTCGAGATGTTTGGCTGCGGGTTTGATGCGGAACAGCTTCTGGCCAAGGCTTGGGGTCACTGGACGTCCTTCATGCGCACAAAAACCCTGCGATTATAGGTGCGTTCCATGCGGTCAAGTTAGTTTATTGAAAATTGTTGGTATACTGTCGTGTCCCTACGGAAACAACACCATGCGCCTGACCCGGTATTCCGACATCGGCCTGCGCGTGCTCATCTACCTGGAGCGCGCCGGCGACCGCACCACCCCCGTCACGGTGGGCGAAATCGCCACGCAGTTCGACCTGCCGGCCAACCACCTCGTGAAGGTGGTGGGCGAGATGGCGCGTGTCGGCTGGATCGTCGCCACGCGCGGGCGCAACGGCGGTCTGCGTCTGGCGGCCAATCCGCGCGAGCTCACGGTCGGCGCCGTGCTGCGCCAGCTGGAAGGCGCGGAAGAACTGATCGACTGCGCCGGCACCGATTGCCGGCTGGCGCTGGACTGCCGCCTGCGCGCGGCGCTGGCCGACGGCCTGCGTGCCTTCTACGCGGCCATGGACCGCTACACGCTGGCCCAGATCACCCAAGGGGGCACCGGCGAGCAGGTGGTGCGCATGCACCGCCAGTTTCTCGCACAAGCCGCATGACCGGCCTTTTTTTGGGTCAAAACATGCATGTTAAATGTCGTTTTTAAAGAAAAATAACCGATGATATCCGCAGCCAACCGTCCCTACATCGATGCCAGCGTGCCCGTATTGCGCGAGCACGGCCTGACCATCACCCGCACCTTCTACACCAAGCTGTTCGCGGCCCATCCCGAGCTGGCCGACACCTTCAACATGGGCAACCAGGCCAACGGCGCGCAGCAGCAGTCGCTCGCCTCCGCCGTCTTCGCCTACGCCGCCAACATCGGCAACCCCGGGGCGCTCGGCCCGGTGGTGAACCGCATCGTCCACAAGCACGCCTCGGTGGGCATTCGCGCCGAGCACTATCCGCTGGTCGGCGCCTGCCTGCTGGAGTCGATCGCCGAGGTGCTGGGCGACGCCGCCACGGCGCCGCTGCTGGCCGCCTGGGACGAGGCCTACAACTCGCTGGCAGCCCTGTTCATCGACGCCGAGCGCAAGCTGTACGGCGACACGGCCGCCGCCGGCGCCACCAGCGCGATGGAAGTGGTGGAAGTGCTGGAGCAGAGCGCGGACGTGGTCAGCATCCGCCTGCGTCCGGCCGATGGCAGCGCGCCGCCGGCGTTCAAGCCGGGCCAGTACGTGAGCGTGCATGTGAGCTTCGCGGATGGCAGCCGCCAGATCCGCCAGTACTCGCTATCGGACGCGGCCGACGGCAAGACCTTGCGCGTCTCCGTCAAGCGCGAAGCGGCGGGCGCGGAGACGCCGGCCGGCGCCGTTTCGAACTGGCTGCACGACCACGCCAAGGTGGGCGGCGTGCTACAGGTATCGCATCCCTACGGCGACTTCACGCCGGACACGGAATCGGATGAACCGATCGTGCTGCTGTCGGCCGGCGTCGGCATCACGCCGATGATCGCCACGCTGGCGCGCATCGCCCAGGTGCATCCGCAGCGCCGCGTACTGTTCGCGCACGCCGCGCGCGACGCGTCGCACCACGCGCACCAGGCCGACCTTGAGGCGCTCAAGCAGCGCATGCCGCACCTGGCGGTGGCGCTGTTCTACGAAACGATGAACGGGGAAAGCGGCGTGCTGCCGGGCCGGATGACGCTGGAGACGCTGCCGTCCTGGCCGCGCAGCGAGACCGAGGTGTGGATGTGCGGCCCGCTCGGTTTCATGCAGGCGCAGTGGCAGGCATTGGTGGCGGCCGGCGTGCCCATGGCCCGCCTGCACCGCGAGGTGTTCGGCCCCGAAGCCCTCGACCACCTGCTCGGCTGATTCGGAATCAGAATCGGGGACAGACCCGGTTTTCCCGGCAACGGTTGCTGGAGAATCCGGGTCTGACCCCGATTTCTCAGAATCGGGGACAGACCCGGTTTTCCCATTCGGAATCGGCGACCGGCCGGGTCTTCCCGGGGCCGGCGCCGATTTCTCAGTTGACGACGGTGACGTGGCGGCCGCTCAGGGAGCGCTGGGCGGGATTGCCGTAGACGGTGATGTGGCCGGAGCCGTTGGCATCGGCCAGCACGGCGTTGTTGACGCGCGCCGTGATGTCGCCGGAACCGTAGCTGTACAGGTCGGCCGCGTCGGCGGACAGGCCGGAGAAGTTGGCGCCGCCGGAACCGTGCACCTTCACGTCGAGGCGCCTGGCCGTGCCCGAGGCCTGCACCGAACCCGAGCCGTGGGTCTTCACGCGCACGGCGCCGCCATTGATCTGCCCCAGCAGCATGCGGCCGGAGCCGGTCAGCTCCACCGACACATCGCCGGTCGTCAGGCCGCCCGCTTCCACGCCGCCCGAACCCGTGAGCTGCGCGTCCAGGCTGGCCACGCGGCCGGACAGGATGGTGTGGCGCGAGCCGCTCGCCTTCAGCCACAGCGGCGCTCCGTTCAGGCCCTGCACCACCAGACGCCCGGAACCGGCACTGTCCACGCGCTGCAGCTGCGCCGTCGTGTAGCGCACGTGCAGGCTGCTGGTCGGGCGCACGTTCCCTTCCACCCAGACGCGCAAGGTGTCGCCGTTCACTTCCGTGCGCAGCAGCGGCAGCAGGTTGCCGTCGCCCTCCACTTCCAGCGATGGCGACTGGCCGACGCGCACGTCCACCGTGAGCGGGCCGCTGATATCGAGCGCCGTCGCCGCGGATACCTGGCGCTTCTCGGTCGTCATCTGGCCGTCGCCCTTCACGCCCGAATCGCTCCAGGCGGTATGCATGCTGACGTCGCCCGTATCGGGGACGACCACGATGGCGCAGCCGGACAATGCGGCGGTGACGGCGAGGGCGAGAGCGGTGAACTTGCGCATGGCGGGCATTCCTTTTGTTGTTGTCGATTGCGCCACTGTACGGATGCGGGCCCGCCGCCGCCATGCAGATGCGACAGGTTGCAGAAATCGGGGGCTGAACGGCGTCAGGACTTGCGCAGGACGAGCTTGAGGCCGGACCAGACGGCATCCACCGCGCACACCTTCACGTCCACGTAGCCGAGCGGCAGGCAGACCTCGCGGATGACGTTTTCGGTGATGTCGGTGGGGACCTTGGAGGCCTGCTTGGGCCAGGACACCCAGACCATGGCGCCCGGCTTGAGCATGCCGCGCCAGGCTTTGAGCCACTGTTCGAGCTCGGCGCGGCTGGCGGTGAAGAGATGGACGATGTCCGCCTTGCCGTCGTAGGCCTTGTCGATGCGGACGTGTGGCGGAATCGGCGCCAGCAGCGCCGTGTAGGCATCCGGCGCGTTCTGGGTCGAGACGTGCGAACCCTCCTTGATGCCGAGCTTTTTCGCCAGCGGCGTGCCGGAGTAGCCCGCGTCGCTCATGCCACCCTCGTCACCATCATCCCGGCGCGCAGGCCGATGCGCACGTCCGGGTTGGGAAAGACGATGAATTCCTCGTCCTCCTGCACGGTGTACGTGGTGTCGCCGTCGGTGGCGATGACGGCCCCCTTGGACGAAGCCGTGAAGTTCCAGGTATTGCGATCGTAGGCCATGCGGAAATTATCGGACAACTTGATGATGTTCCGCGCCACCTTGAACACGTGCGGCTGGCGCTTCGCGGGCGCCGGGGGCGCGCCGCGCAGCAGGCGCTCGAGCGCCGCGCGCGCCTCCGCGAACTGGGACAGGTCGTTCTCGCCCAATACGCCGATGCGCCCCAGTTCCACCGTGGTGCCGGCCGCGCCATGGTGCTCGGCGGAGTAGTAGCTGTAGGTGCCGGCGGAAGCGGGATTCATGATCACGGCGCCGATCGCCGCCTCGCCCATCCAGTCCAGCAGTGTGGCCTTGGGCCCGTCGGCGATCAGGTCGGGCACGATGGCGAAGGTGGGGTAATGCGAGGGGCGGATCGCCGTGTGCAGGTCCAGGTGCCAGCGCTCCGGCCCGGCGTGGGCGAAGAACTCGCCGGTGGCGGCGATCATCACGTCGGCGCGCGCCGCTTCGGCGGTGCCGGCCAGGTCCCCGCGCACCGGACGGAACATGCGATTGAGGTCGGCGTCGATGAAGCGCTTGCCCTGCTCGATGGCGCCGATGTTCCCGACGCACAGCATCAGGTCCACGGCCAGCGCCAGCGGCTCGTGGGCCAGCGCGTCGAGGATGAAGGCCATCATCTCGATCGGCCCGGTCTCGTCGCCGTGCACGCCGACCGAGACCAGCACCGCCGGGCGCGGCACCGGCCCGGCGCGGCGGATGGCGACGATGCCGTGGGCCGGCTGCGTCACCGTGAATCCGGCGCCGCCGAAGCGGCGCGCGAGATCGGCAAAGTCGGCGCGCGCCAGCGCGCGCACCGGCTCAGGCAGCGCGCCTGGCGTCATGCCGCGACGGCGTTGGCCGCCTCGGACAGGGCCCACACGTCGAGCATGGCCTGCTCCAGGTCAGCCGGCTGGGAGTAGCCGGACAGGCCCATCGTGTTGGTCACCACTTCCACCGCTTCGGTGGTGTCGTGGCCGTCCTTGGCGCGCGCCAGCACCTGGGCCAGCAGGCGTTGCTGGGTGCGGCGCAGGGCCTGCTGCGCGTAGCTGCGCAGCTGTTCCTGCGACTTGCTGCGCGCGCCCAGCTTGAGGCCGCGCTCCAGCGTGTCGATGCCGGCCTGCGCGCGCAGCGCCATGCCGACCTGCAGGAACTGCGCCAGCGACATGCCGGTCGGACGGGTCACGGCCACCGCCGCGAACAGGAAGTTGGCCACGGCGTCGATGCCTTCCACGCCTTTCCAGGCCTGGGCGAAGGCCGGCGTCAGGCCGGCGACGGTGTCCGCCTCCGACTGGGCCGGCATGAGCGAGGCCAGCATGGCCGGATCGGCGAACAGGCGGGTGAGTTCGGCCATGCCGTCGGCGCTGCGGGCGCTGTCGCCCGGCACCGCCAGCACACCCTCGATCACGCCCTTGAACATGGCGCGGGTGCGGGCGTCGACCTTGATCGAGACTTCACGCGGGATGCGCAGCGCGTCGTGGTCCAGCGCGTCGAACAGCGGCGCCAGGTGCAGCGCGGCCCAGGCCTGGCCCCAGGCCTTGATCACGTCCGTCTCTTCCACGCCGTGCGCCAGCGCCAGCTCGCGCAGCATCAGCGGGCCGCAGCGGTTGACCGATTCGTTGGCCAGCACGGTGGCGAGGATGGCGTTGGCCAGCGGGTGGTGCAGCGCGTTGCGGGTGGCGACCATCTGGGCCGGGAAGTAAGGCTTGAGCACCGACTCGGCCCACGGCAGGTCGGTCAGCGGCAGCGCGGACAGCAGGCGCTTGTAGCGGTTCTTCACGTTGGCGACGACCACCGCCAGTTCCGGAGTGGTCAGGCCCAGGCCGTCGGCCTTGCGGCGCGCCAGCTCCATGTCGTGCGGCAGATATTCGAGGTCACGGTTGACGGCGCCTTCCTTCTCCAGCGCGGTGATCAGGGCGGCGTAGGCGTCGACCACGGAGGCGTCGGTCTGGGCCTGCCACTCGCGCACCAGCAGGTGGGTCTGCAGGGTGTTGTCGCGCAGGACCAGGTTCTCGATGTCGCCGGTCATATCCAGCAGCAGCTTGTTGCGGTCGGCCTCGGACAGCTGGCCGGCGTTCACTTCGGTATCCAGCCAGATCTTGGCGTTCACCTCGTGGTCGGAGCAGTCCACGCCGGCCGAGTTGTCGATCGCGTCGGTGAAGATGCGCCCGCCCGCCAGGGCGAACTCGATGCGGCCGGCCTGGGTCGCGCCCAGGTTGCCGCCTTCGGCCACCACCTTGCAGCGCAGCTCATTGCCGCTCACGCGGATGTTGTCGTTGGCGCGGTCCTTGACCTGGGCATGGGTCTCGGTCGAGGCCTTGATGTAGGTGCCGATGCCGCCGTTGTAGAACAGGTCCACCGGCGCCAGCAGGATACGGTGCATCAGTTCTTCCGGCGTCAGCGCGGTCTCGGCGATGTCGAGTGCGGCGCGCACTTCCGGCGACAGCTCGATCGAACGGGCGCTGCGCGGGAACACGCCGCCACCCTTCGAGATCAGGCCCTTGTCGTAGTCCTCCCACGAGGAACGCGGCAGGGCGAACATGCGCTGGCGCTCCTTGAACGAGACGGCGGGATCCGGATTCGGGTCGAGGAAGATGTGGCGGTGGTCGAAGGCCGCCAGCAGTTTCATCTGGCGCGCCAGCAGCGCGCCGTTGCCGAACACGTCGCCGGACATGTCGCCCACGCCGACCACGGTGAACGGCACGTTGTCCATGTCGTGGCCCAGCTCGTAGAAGTGGCGCTTGACCGCTTCGAACGCGCCCTTGGCGGTGATGCCCATCTTCTTGTGATCATAGCCGTTCGAGCCGCCCGAGGCGAAGGCGTCGCCCAGCCAGAAGCC
Source organism: Telluria sp. (assembly GCA_035655255.1). GTDB lineage: Bacteria > Pseudomonadota > Gammaproteobacteria > Burkholderiales > Burkholderiaceae_D > Telluria. Next base: position 11,234 of record DASRUW010000310.1, read on the forward strand.
GCGCGAGACGGCGATGCTGTTGGCGATGTCGGAGAAGGTCGCGGTGCCCTTGTCGGCGGCCACCACCAGGTACGGGTCGTCCAGGTCGTAGCGCACGGTATCGGACGGCGGGACGATCTGGCCGCGCACGCGGTTGTCGGTCACTTCCAGCAGGCTGGCGATGAACAGGCGGTACACGGCTTCGCCTTCGGCCGCGATCTGCTCGCGCACGGCGCCGTCCGGCATCTGCTTGCACACGAAGCCGCCCTTGGCGCCGGCCGGCACGATCACGGCGTTCTTCACCATCTGGGCCTTGACCAGGCCGAGCACTTCGGTGCGGTAGTCTTCCATGCGGTCCGACCAGCGCAGGCCGCCGCGCGCCACCGGGCCGCCGCGCAGGTGCACGCCTTCGAAGCGGCGCGAGAACACGAAGATCTCGCGGTAGGGACGCGGTTCCGGCACCAGGTGCAGGTTCGAGGTGTCGAACTTGAAGATGATCTTGTCGCCCTGCTGCTTGTTCTGGAAGTAGTTGGTGCGCACGGTGGCGAGCATCAGGTCCGCCAGCGCGGCCAGGATCTCCTCGGTGTCCGCGTGGTTGACGGAGGCGAGCTTGGACTTGACGCCGGCGATGGCGGCGCTGCCGGCGCTGCGCTCGGCTTCGCCCAGGGCCGGGTTATGGCGGGCCTTGAAGCCTTCCACCAGTTCCTTCACCAGGTCCGGGCGGCGGCGCAGGGTGTCGGCCATGTAGCGCACGGTGAACTTGGAGCCGGTCTGGCGCCAGTAGGAGATGTAGGCGCGCACCAGCTGCACTTCGCGCACCGACAGCCCGCCTTCCATCACCAGGCCGTTCAGGCGGCCGTCTTCCGCCTCGTTGTTGAACAGGGCTTCGAACAGCTGCTCGGACACGCCCATCACTTCCGGGCGCGCCAGCTTGGCGGCCGAGGCGGCGTCCACCGCCAGGTTGGTCACGTAGACGCGCTTGCCGCCCACGTTGAGCGAGAACGACTGCTCGCGGTCGATCGCGACGCCGGAATTCTGCAGCGCCGGCAGGAGGCGCGACAGCGACGGCACCTGGTCCACCGAGTAGATGCGGATCGCGGTCTCGCCGTTGGCGTCCGGCTCCACGCGCACGGACACGTGCGAGGCGTCGCCGTTGGACAGGATCCTGCCCAGGTCGCGGAAGGCGACGGCCGGGTCCGTGTTGCTGACGTAGCTGACCGGCAGGGTCGAGCAGGTCTTGCGCAGGGCCGAGCGCAGGGCCAGGTCGTCGACCGAGTTGGCCAGCGCGTCAAAGCGGTCATGCCAGCCGTCCAGCACCGCGAGCAGCGGCTTCTGGATGTCGGCCTCGAGGTCGAGCGGGTTGCGCGCGGCGCGGGCGATCAGGTAGACGCGCGCCAGCGGGCCGTCGGCCAGCAGGGTCTGCATGTCGACGGCGGAGGCGCCCGCGCTGTCCTTGAGGGCGGCGGCCAGGGACGAGGCCACGGCGGCGGAGAAGCGCTCGCGCGGCAGGTAGACCAGCACGTTCAGGTGGCGGCCGTACACGTCGCGGCGCGCGAACACCTTGGCGCGCGGCTGCTTGTACAGCGACACGACGGAGGAGCAGACCTGGGCCAGCCACTCGGGATCGGCTTCCAGCGCCTCGGTGCGCGGCAGGGATTCGAGGATCTCCAGGAACTTCTCGGCGCGGAAGCCTTCCTGGCGCACGCCGGCCAGCGACAACACCTTGGCCACGCGGCCGCGCGCGAACGGCAGGCGCGCCAGCGGGGTGGAGGCGGCGGCGCGGGTGAACAGGCCGACGAAGCAGTGCTCGCCGATGATGTTGCCCTTGTCGTCGGTGCTGCGCACGCCGATGAAGTCGAGCTGCTGGTCCTTGTGCAGCGTGCCCGCCACGTCGGCCTTCACCACGGACAGGGTGTGCTGGCGCGCGGACAGGGTGTCGAGGAAGCCGGGGATGTTCTTCAGGCAGGTGCCGTACACGGGATGCGAAGTGTCCTGCAGCACGCCGATGCGGCTGGGGATATCGCGCTCCAGCTCGTTCGAGCCCGGTTTGACGAAGTAGTAGGCGTAACCGAAGGGCTCGAAGCCTTCGTTCTTGGCCCATTCGAGGAAGGCCGACACTTCCTGGCCTTCGGCGCCCTGCAGGGCGGCGGCGGCGGCCACCTCGGTCAGGCGGTCGGCCATGGCGACGGCGTCGCGGCGCACGATGGCGGCGTCCTTGGCCACCATCTGCAGCTGGCCGACCAGGGCGGACAGGCCGTCCGCGTCCAGGTCCTCGGAGAGCAGGCACATGACGAGCGACTCGAGCGGGGCGCCGGCCACGCCGACCGCGGTCACGACGCCGTTCGCGTCGCGCTGCACCGGCAGCACGGCGTTCAGCACCGCGGCCACGCCGACCTTCTGGCGGCGCATCGCCATCACGATCGAGTCGACCAGGTAGGGCATGTCGTCGTTCAGGATCAGCAGCGCGCTCGCCTGGGCGCCGTGGCCGTCGTCGTAACGCAGCTGCGCGATCTGGCAGCCTTGGACAATGCGCTTGGACGCTTGCTGGAAGCCGCTCCACAGGACGGTGGCCAGGCTTTGCGGCGAGACGCCGGCCAGGTCCTCATCGTCGAGCGCGGCGAGCCAGGCGCTGATGAACTCCTGCACCTTGGCATCGGCACCGGCGGGCGCGCCGGCCTTCACCAGGTCGAGCGTCTGTTTGCGCAGATCGTTTGGCTGTTGTGTCATTTGCTTCTCCATATGTTTTATGTGTCCGGTCCGAGGCGCTCTGCTTGTGGCTTGGGCTGTGGATGGTTTCCGGTTGGGGTACGGGGTTGGCCCGTGAAAAAATCGGTCGAATTATAGATCGTAGAGACCCGGCAGTTCGAGGATCCGGGTCAAGTCTTCCAGCGCCGCGTGGCACTCGATGGCGAGCTGCGGATCGGCCAGGTCCTCGGGCAGGATGCGGTCGCGGTAGTGCTTCTCGACCCAGGGCACCAGCTTGGCGTACAGCGCCTCGGTCATCACCACGCCCTGGTGCATGGCCTGGGCTTCGGCGTCCGTCAATACCACGCGCAGGCGCAGGCAGGCGGGCCCGCCGCCGTTGCGCATGGACTGGCGCAGGTCGAAGTGCAGCAGTTCGTCGATCGGGCCGCCGGTGGCGACCATGCCGTCCAGGTACCTGGCGACGGCGGCGTTCTCCTGGCATTCCTGGGGGATCACGAGCGCCATCTTGCCGGTGTCCTTGAGCAGCAGCTGGCTGTTGAAGAGGTAGCTGGCCACGGCGTCGGCCACGCTCACGTCGGCGCTCGGCACCCGCACCGGCACCAGCTCCGCGTTCACCACGGACAGCGCGCGGCGCAAGTCGGCCAGCACGGCCGCCTCATTCAGGAAGGCCTGGTCATGGTAGAACAGGACGTTGCCCGAACCGACCGCGATCACGTCGTTGTGGAACACGCCCTGGTCGATCACGTCGGGGTTCTGCGATGCGAACACGGTGCGCAGCGGGTCCAGGCCGTGCAGGCGGGCGACGGCCTGGGAGGCTTCGAAGGTCTGGCGCGCCGGATATTTTTTCGGCGCCGGTGCGGCCGGGTCGAACTCCACGCGCCCGTACACGAAGAACTCCACACCCTTGCTGCCGTGCGTGGAGCACAGGCGCGTGTGGTTGGCCGCGCCCTCGTCGCCGAACGCCGGGGTGCCGGGCAGCGCGGGGTGGACGGCGAAGTACTTGTCGTCCTTGAAGATGGCGCGCAGGGTGCGCTCCGACTGCGGATGCTCGTCGGCGCGGTGCAGCTTGTTGTTCAGGTTCGCGGGCGTGAAGTGCACGCGGCCGTCGGTGGAGTCGGCGGACGGGCTGACGGTGGCCGCGTTGGCGGTCCACATGGGCGAGGCGGAATACGCGCACGCCAGGATCACGGGCGACTCGTTGTAGGCCTGCTGCAGCACCTGCGCGTCCGTGCCCGAAAAACCGAGGCGGCGCAGCAGGCGGAAATTGGGGCGGTCCTGCGGCGGCAGCACGGCCTGGGCGAAGCCGCGCCGGGCCAGCTCGCGCATCTTGGCCAGCCCCTGGAGGGCCGCCTGCTTCGGGTTCGAGGCGCTCTTGACGTTGCTGAACGAGGCCACGTTGCCGAACGAGAGGCCGGCGTAGTTGTGGGACGGGCCCACCAGGCCGTCGAAGTTGAATTCGCGTGCAGTCATGATCGCCTCTCCTTGTTACAAGCTCAGACCCGGCGACAGCTTGGCCGGAAGTTCCAGTTCGCTGGTTTCGATCGACGCCACCGGATAGGCGCAGTAGTCGGCCGCGTAGTAGGCGCTCGGACGGTGGCTGCCGGACTTGCCGACGCCGCCGAACGGCGCGGAGCTGGCCGCGCCCGTGGTCGGACGGTTCCAGTTCACCACGCCGGCGCGGGCGCGCACGTTGAAGCGCTCCCACAGGTCGCGGTCGTGCGACAGCAGGGCCGCGGCCAGGCCGAATTCGGTGGCGTTGGCGGCCTTCAGCGCCGCGTCGAAATCCTTCACGCGGATCACCTGCAGCAGGGGGCCGAACCATTCCTCGTCCGGGATGCCCTTGGCGTCGGTGGTGTCCACGATGCCGGCGGTGACGAAGCCGGCGTTCGGGTCGAGCTGCTTCATCTGCAGCAGGACCTTGCCGCCCTTCGCGGCCATGTCGGCCTGGGCCTGGACCAGGCGCGCGGCCACGGCGGCCGACACCACGGGGCCCATGAAGGGCTGCGGCTCGGCGTCGGACGGGCCGACGGTGAGCTTGGAAGCGACCGCCACCAGGCGGTCGATGAAGGCTTGCGTTTCCGGCGCGTCCTGCACGATCAGGCGGCGCGCGCAGGTGCAGCGCTGGCCGGCCGAGATGAAGGCGGACATGATCGTGTGGTGCACGGCGGCGTCGATGTTCTTGACGTTCCAGACGACGAGCGGATTGTTGCCGCCCATTTCCAGGGCCAGCATCTTGCCGGGCTGGCCGCCGAAGGCCTTGTGCAGGGCCACGCCGGTGTGGCTGGAACCGGTGAACAGGATGCCGTCCACGTCCTCTTCCTGGCCGAGCGCGACGCCGGTGTCGCGCCCGCCGTTGACGAGGTTCAGCACGCCCTTGGGCAGGCCGGCCTCCTCCCACAGCTGCACCGTG
>DASRUW010000311.1:0-5948 GCA_035655255.1 Telluria sp.
AAAGAGTTCACGGGCGCCATGGTCTTTGAGCGCCTGAAGGAGGACTTGAGAGAGGTTCATGTTGCGGCCGTTCAAAACGCCTGCACTGTATGCCCGCGCTTTCCCACCCGCCATGAACAAGATCAAGAATGCCCACGTTGAACGAATTTCACCTGTCTTCTGGACAAGACCCCAGGAGGATCTGCTATAATCCAGCCTTTGTCGGGGCGTAGCGCAGCCTGGTAGCGTACTTGCATGGGGTGCAAGGGGTCGGAGGTTCGAATCCTCTCGCCCCGACCAAAAAACGAGTCAATGAGAGAGGCCAATCCTGGATTGGCCTTTTTTATTTCCGGAAAGGGGCAATGATGAGTTCGTTGGAATCCGTCTGGGCTTACCGCGAAGATGTGCTCTACCCTCGCCTGTTCGGCACGATGAGCCGGGGCGTGTTCCCGCTCGGGACCGAATCCTTCGAGCGCCTGTCCGATGGCGACATCGACCCGCGCTGGCCGCACCTGGGCGTATGCGAATACGCGCCCACGGCGCAGCGGCCCTCCTGGCTGTACGTCACCTCCGGCGGCTCCACGCCCTGGGAGACGGAAGACTTCTCGAGCGTCGGCCCGGACGACTACTCCTGGCTGGGCGTCGAATTCGTCCTCGAAACGCCGGCCCAGGCGGATTGGCCGGTCCGCGCCCTGCAACGCCTGCTCGCCTACCACGTGCTCGCGTCCTGCGGGCGTTTCGGCGACACGCCGGGCGTCGACTATGGCCACCGCATTCCGGCCGGCCCGATCGATGGCGATGCGTCCAAGTTGCGCGTGCTCGCCATCTGCCAGCCGGACCACTACGAAGCGACCTGCCAGCTCGATTCCGGCAAATTCGATTTCCTGCACGTGGTCGGCATCACGGAAGCGGAGCGCGACTTCGCCAAGTCCACCAGCACGGACGAATTGATCGCACTGCTCAAGGAACGCGGGGCCGCGCCGGTCACCAACCCGACCCGCAAGTCGGCCGTCTAGAGCGAACCTATCTCCAGTCGCCGCGCAGCGACAGCACCTGCTCGCGCAGATAGTCGGGGGTCGCCGCCTCCGGCTGCACCGGCACGCCGACCGCCAGCGCCAGGCGAGAACGCAGTCCGCGGGTGAAGGTGCGCTCGAAAACGTTGGTCTTGTCGCGCGTGAGCAGGCTACCCCACAGTCCGCGCAGGGCCATCGGGATCACCGGCACCTTGCTGCGCTCGATGATCTTGCTGATTCCGCCGCGGAATTCGTTCACTTCGCCGGTCGACGTGAGCCGCCCCTCCGGGAAGATGCACACCAGGTCGCCGTCATGCAGCGCATGCGCGATATCGACAAAAGCCTTTTCCATCAGCCACGGATCCTCCTTGGCCGGCGCGATCGGGATCGCGCGCGCAGTGCGGAAGATCCAGCCCAATAGCGGCGTCTTGAAGATCTTGTGGTCCATGACGAAGCGGATCGGTCGCGGGCTGGCGGCGCCGATCACGATGGCGTCGACGTAGCTCACGTGGTTGCACACGAGGACCGCCGGGCCCTCCGCAGGAATGCGGTCGGTGTCGATCGTGCGCACGCGGTGGATGGTATGAATCAGCAGCCAGGCCAGGAAGCGCATCAGGAACTCCGGCACCAGGGAGAAGATATACAGCGCCACCACCGCGTTCATGAGCGCGGTGGCGAGAAACAGTTCGGGAATCGTGAAGCCGGCATTGAGCATGACCATGGCCACGCCGGCCGCCACCACCATGAACAGGGCGTTGAGGATGTTCATGCCAGCGATGGTGCGCGAGATGTGTTTCGGGTCGCAGCGCGTCTGGATCAGCGCGAACAGGGGCACGATGAAGAAGCCGCCGAACACGCCGAGCAGCACCACGTCGGCCAGGATGCGCGGCACGCCCGGCACGGCCAGCAGGCCGAACGCGTCCACGGTGGCCGTGTTGGTATAAGCCTGGCTGGCGAGATACAGGTCGATGCCGAACAGCGACAGGCCGATGGAGCCGAAAGGCACCAGCCCGATCTCCACCTTGTGACCGGACAGCTTCTCGCACAGCAGCGAGCCGGCGCCAATCCCCACCGAGAACACCGTCAGCAGCAGCACGAACACGCTGTGTTCGCCGTGCAGGTAGTCCTTGGCGAACACGGGAAACTGGGCCAGCACGATAGCGCCGTAGAACCAGAACCACGAGTTACCCAGCATCGACAGGAACACCGTGCGGTTCTGGCGCGAGAACGAGATGTTGCGCACCGATTCGGCCACGAAGTTCAGGCTCACCTTGAGGTCGGGCGCCGGCGCGGGCGAGAGCGGAATGCGGTAGCTCGCCAGCAGGCCAAGGACGGCCACCGCCAGCGTGCCGCCCGCCACCAGCTCGATGCCGAACGGCTTGTGCATCACCAGCACGTCCCCCAGCACCTCGCCCAGCAGGATGCCGACGAAGGTGCCCATCTCGATCAGGCCATTGCCGCCCACCAGCTCCTCGGGCTTGAGGTTCTGCGGCAGGTAGGCGTACTTCACAGGACCGAACAGGGTCGAGTGCACGCCCATGCCGACCACGCCGGCGATCAGGAGCCACAGCGTATGGGTCAGCCAGCCGGTCGCGCACACCGCCATGATGCCGATCTCGAGGAACTTGACGATGCGCGCCAGGCGCGACTTCTCCACCCGGTCCGCGATCTGCCCCGCCGTGGCGGAAAACAGCACGTACGGGAGGATGAACAGGCCCGGAATCAGGTTGGTCAGCGTGGACGGCGACATGTCGGTCCAGCTGGCCGCGTCGTAGGCCAGTACCACGATCAGCGCCGTCTTGAACAGGTTGTCGTTGAAGGCGCCGAGGAACTGGGTCCAGAAGAACGGCGCGAAGCGGCGCTGGCCAAGCAGGGCAAATTGATTCGGTTTGCTCATGGGACGTCTGTCTCCTTTCGACGGTCAGGAACGGCGCAATTTCAGGAAGGCCTGCGGCACCCAGGGGCGCGCGGCGACCATCAGGCTGACCGCATGTTTTTCTTCCAGCGGGATGCGGGCCTCGTGCTGGTGCAGCTGGGCGAAATCGGTCGCCACCTGCTTCAGGCGCTCGAGCAGCGCGTTGACGGACTGCGAGCTTAGCATGAGGTTCACCAGCCGCATCGTCTCGAGCTGGCCGGTGAAGTTCGAACTCAGGAAGTCCGCCGCCGCTTCGCTCCTGAACCAGGTCTGGATCGGCCCGTCCGGCAGCCAGTTGAAGGCGCGCGAAATGAGCAGCTTGACGCGGTTATTCGGCAGCAGCTCGAGAAAGCCGATCCGGTCCAGCTTGAGCAGGTAGCGGGTCAGCTCCGCCGGGTCCAGCGCATATTCGCGCACGATAGCGTCGAACGAGAAGCCGTTCATCACCGACACCGCCACCACCAGCAGCTTGGGGTCGTTGATGATCTCGCGCTCCTGCTGCAAGGTCAGGTGCGAGATCAGCGCCGGACCTTCCTGCGCATTGGTCAATTCGTCGAACCCGATCCCGCTGGCGACCAGGACTTCGTCCAGCCGCTGCAGGGTGAAATTCTTTTGCGAGAACATGCGCTTCACATTCGCCTCCGACATGTCGATGCGCTGCGCCAGCTCCGCGTAGGTGATGCCGCGGGCCTTGAGCAGCCGCTTGAGCGTGTCGACGAGTGTAACGGCGTGTGGCATGGGCATTTCCTCCCCGTGGATGAGTAGCGGATAGTAATACTTCTACACGAGAAAAGCGATACGTCGCAAGAACCAATTGGCGCACCTTTTATCTTCCTCAATACTGCGGCCATCGCAACCGATTGGAGAACTGCCATGCGTTTGATCCTCGCCCTGCTCCTGAGTACCGGCTTGTGCGCTGCCCACGCCGAAGGCCAGAGCAGCACGGCCCTGTCGAACGCGTCCAGCCTGAGCGCGGAAGGCTCGGCCACCGTCGTCAATGGCGCGCTGGACGTGCTGGCCGCCGCCGGGAGCGTCGTGGTGCGCGGCGTCGAAGTCTCGGCCGAAGGCACGGTGCTCGTGCTCGAAACGGCAGCCGGCAGCGCGCGCACCACCCTGCGCCTGTCGGGCGACGCCGCGCGCTCGCTGTCGCTGGCGGCGGGCGCCTCGGTGGAGGTGAGCGTCACGGCGACCGGCTACCTGCTGATCGCCTCCGGCCAGCTGATCGCCTTCATTCCCAATGAAGTGGGCAAGGCGCTGCTGCACCACTCGCGCGCCGCATGAAGCCGGGCATGCTTCTCGCCGCGCTGCTCCTGGCCTGCGCCGCGGCGCAAGCAGGTACGGCCTGCGATCCGCATCCAGCCAGCCCGGCAAGTCTGCGCCAGGGCATGGATCTCGCCTTGCAGGTACGTGACGCGCTCGATGCGTCGGGCGCGGAGGTGGCCCTGATCGGCCGCGTGGGCCAGGACTTGAGCAAATACGGCCTGCGCTACTCCCACATGGGCATCGCCTGGCGCGACCACCCGCGCGGGCGCTGGCTGGTGGTGCACGAACTGAACGCCTGCGGCAGCGCGGAGTCGGGCTTGTACAACGACGGGCTGGGAAACTTCTTCCTGGACGATCTGTTCGACTACGAGGCGCTGCTGGTGATCCCCTCACCTTCCGACCAGCACCGCATCGCGCAGGCGCTGGCCGGACCGCTGCCGGCGCGCCTGCACGAGGCGCGCTACAACATGCTCTCCTACGCATGGTCGACGCGCTACCAGAATTCGAATCAGTGGGTACTGGAGACCTATGCCGCCGCCCTCGGCGAGGGCGTGGCGGGACGGGAGGAAGCGCAGCGCTGGCTGCGCCGGGAAGGCTATGCGCCGATCACGGTGCCGGTGCCGGCCCTCACGCGCCTGGGAGCGCGCATGTTCCGCGCCAACGTGGCGTTCGACGACCACCCGTTCGACCGCCGCATGGCCGGGCAGATCGATACGGTGACGGTGGAATCGGTGGAGCGCTTCGTGCGCCGGCGCGATCCGGGCGCCGCCACCCGTCATTCCCGGCTCGGCGCCCCCCTTGGCGGGAATCCCTGGTAAAGGACAGACCGGTGGCGCGCACAGCACCAGGGGTCCCCGTTTGCGCGGGGATGACGGTGGTCAGCTCAGGTTTTCGAGACGGATCCGCGTGACCGGTCCGACCACGGTCGGCAGCTGCTCCATCTGCGCGATCGCCGCATCCACCTTCTTCTCCTGGGTCTGGTGGGTGAGGATGATGATGTCGGTGCGGGTTTCGCCTTCGCCCGGCTCCTTCTGCAGCACGGCGTCGATGGAGATGCCGGCGTCGGCCAGGATGCGGGTCAGGTCCGCCATCACGCCCAGCTGGTCCTTCACGTACACGCGCAGGTAGTAGCTGGTGGTGATCTCGGACATCGGCAGGATCGCCACGTCCGTCATCTGGTTCGGCTGGAAGGCCAGGTGCGGCACGCGCGACTCCGGATCAGCCGTGGCCAGACGGGTGATGTCCACCAGGTCCGCGATCACGGACGACGCGGTCGGCTCGGCGCCCGCGCCGCGGCCGTAATACATGGACGCGCCCACGGCGTCGCCATTGACCAGCACCGCGTTCATCGCCCCTTCCACGTTCGCGATCAGTCGCTTGCACGGGATCAGGGTCGGATGCACGCGCAGCTCCACGCCTTCCACGCCATTGACGACGGCGCGCTTGGTGATGCCGAGGAGCTTGATGCGATAGCCGAGCTGCTCGGCGTAGCGGATGTCGATCGCCTGCAGCTTGCTGATGCCTTCCACGTAGGCCTTGTCGAACTGCACCGGGATGCCGAAGGCGATGGCCGACATGATCGTGACCTTGTGCGCTGCGTCCACGCCTTCGATGTCGAAGGTCGGATCGGCCTCGGCGTAGCCCAGTTCCTGCGCCTGGCGCAGCACGGTGGCAAAATCCAGGCCCTTGTCGCGCATCTCGGACAGGATGAAGTTGGTGGTGCCGTTGATGATGCCGGCGATCGATTCGATGCGGTTCGCGGTCAGGCCTTCGCGCAG
>DASRUW010000312.1:0-7537 GCA_035655255.1 Telluria sp.
AAGGTGCTGACCGAGAAGGTCATGCCCAACGGCCTGGTGACCAAGCCGCCCGCCCGCTACACGGAAGTGTCGGGCCACCAGTTCAAGACCGAAGGCAAGGTGATGACCAATCCGGGCTGGATGGCCATCTACGGCCGCGAAGCCGTCACCGACGACAAGGAAGGCGCGACCCTGGTCCCGGTGGCCAAGGACGAGAAGGTGCTGACCGAGAAGGTCATGCCCAACGGCCTGGTGACCAAGCCGCCCGCCCGCTACACGGAAGCGACGCTGCTCTCCGCGATGGAGGGCGCCGGCAAGCTGGTGGAGGACGACGAACTGCGCGACGCCATGGCCGGCAAGGGCCTGGGCACGCCGGCCACGCGCGCGGCCATCATCGAGGGCCTGCTGACCGAGAAATACCTGCTGCGCGAAGGACGCGAGCTGGTGCCGACCGCGAAAGCCTTCCAGCTCATGACGCTGCTGCGCGGCCTGGGCGTGGAGGAGTTGACCGCGCCCGAGCTGACCGGCGAATGGGAGCACAAGCTGGCCCAGATGGAGAAGGGCCTGATCTCGCGCGAGGAATTCATGCGCGAGATCGCGCAGATGACCCAGGTGATCGTCAAGCGCGCCAAGGAATACAACAACGACACCATTCCGGGCGACTATGCGACGCTGCATGCGCCGTGCCCGAACTGCGGCGGCGTGGTCAAGGAAAACTACCGCCGCTTCGCCTGCACCAAGTGCGAGTTCTCGATGACCAAGGTGCCCGGCGGGCGCCAGTTCGAGATCGCCGAGGTGGAGGAGCTGCTGACCAACCGCACCATCGGCCCGCTGCAAGGCTTCCGTTCGAAGATGGGCCGCCCGTTCGCGGCCATCCTGCGCATCGTGCGCGACGACGAGATCAAGAACTTCAAGCTGGAATTCGACTTCGGCCAGAACGACGAGGACGGCGAGGGCGAGGGCGTGGACTTCACCGGCCAGACGCCGCTCGGCGCCTGCCCCAAGTGCAACGGCAACGTGTACGAGATGGGGCTGGCCTACGTGTGCGAGCACAGCGTGGCCAAGCCCAAGACCTGCGACTTCCGCAGCGGCCGCATCATCCTGCAGCAGGAGATCCTGCCGGAGCAGATGGCCAAGCTGCTGAACGAAGGGAAGACCGATCTGCTGCCGGGGTTCGTCTCGCAGCGCACGCGCCGGCCGTTCAAGGCCTACCTGGTGCGCGGCAAGGACGGCAAGATCAGCTTCGAGTTCGAGGAGCGCAAGGCGGCGGCGAAGAAGCCGGCCGCCAAGAAGCCCGCCGCGAAGAAGGCCGCCAAGGCCTGAGATTCCTACCAGAGGCCCCCGCTTGCGCGGGGGTGACGGCGGACGCGTCACCTGTCATCCCCGCGCAAGCGGGGACCCCTGCGCGGCAGCACTGAGCCACGCTTACGCCGGGGGCTACGGCAGCTCGACGTCCACCAGGTTGTCGTTCGGCTTGCGGTCGATCAGCTTGTTGTCCGGGTCGATGCCCGCCTTCTGCGGCCGCCCCGACACCGTCAGCGTCACCACCGGGTTCTTCGAGTTCACCCGCCGCCAGGCCCGCGCCAGCGGCCGCCCGTCCTTGTCGTCCACGCCGAACTCGATGTAGTCCGATAGCGGCATTTCCTGCTCCGCGCCCAGTTCGTCCGCATGCAGCTTGAGCGCGCTGGCCGTGATGGTCACGTCGTAGCGCCCGTCGCCGCGCGCCTTGGCCACCGCCCGTCCGGCGCGGTTCTCGTACAGGACGATGTTCTCGAACAGGTCCTCGATCAGGTAGGCCTTGTCGGCCGGCGTCACCGCGCGCAGCTCGTCCACCAGCGCCGACACGCTCGGATAGGGCGCGGACTGATAGGCGTGCTTGGCCAGCAGCGCGTGCAGCGCGCCGTTCACCTTGTCCTCGCCCACCAGCTCCTGCAGCAGGTACATCGCCAGGCTGCCCTTGCGGTAGTGGATGTAGTCCTGGTTCTCGTTCTGCGCCAGCGGCAGCTCCTTCTTGTTCTCCACCGCGCGGCCCATGAGGTAGCGGTCCAGGTCGTAGCGCAGGAAGCGGCGCATCTTGTCGGCCCCGTAGCTGTGCTTCATGACCATCAGCGCGGAATATTCGGCCAGCGTTTCGGACAGCACCGTGCTGCCGCGCGTGTTGCCGCCCACGATCTGGTGCGCCCACCACTGGTGCGCCACTTCGTGCGCCGTCACGTAGAACGGGTAGTCGATGCTCTTGGGGTCCTTGTCGTCCACGTTGGCGACGAAGCCGATCGCCTCCGAATACGGGATCGTGTTCGGGAAGGACTGGGCGAAGGTCGCGTAGCGCGGGAACTCCACGATGCGCAGCATCTTGTGCTGGTAGGGGCTGAAGTTCGCGGTGCAGTATTCGAGCGAAGCCTTGACGCCGCGGATCATGCGGTCCAGGTTGAACTCGTGGCCCTTCTGGTAATAGATGTCGATCGCCACGTCCTGCCAGCGGTCGTGCTTCACCTCGTAGCGCGCCGACTGGAAGGCGTAGAAGTTCAGGATCGGCTTGTCCATCTTGTAGTGGAAGTAGTGGCGGCCCTTCGCGATCCACTCTTCCTCCAGCTGGCCCGGCGCGATCGCGGTCTGGTCGGGGCTCGTGCTGACCACCGCGTCGAACGTGATCCAGTCGGCGTCGCTGCCGATGTAGTTGTCGGCCAGGCCCTTCGGATCGTCGCGCGGCAGGGCGCGCTCCTTCGGCTGCAGGCCGTGGCGGCGGCGGTCGCGGTCGTCCAGCAGTTCGACGTTCTGCTGGTAGCCCAGGTGCGGCATGATGCTGTTGTTGAAGAAGGTGCCGTTGCCGACCACCGGCGTGTCCTTGCCCAGGCCGAGGATGCCGTTGGGGCGATAGGCGAGGGTGAAGGTCATGGTCAGCTTCTGGCCCGGCAGCAGCGGCTTGGACAGGGCGTAGCTGTAGAAGCCGCGCGCGTGGTCGGTCAGGCCCGGGCTCACCGGCTGGCCGAAGCTCACCTTGCGCAGTTCCGCTTCATGGTCCTCGGTGAGGTAGATCTGCGCGATGGCCTGCCCGGTCTTGTTCTCGATGACGTAGCTGCCGCGCACGTCGAGGGTGCGCCGCTCCGGCACGATGTCGACCTGCAGCTGCACGCCGGTGATGCGCGGCTGCGGCACGCTGGCGAAGGCCTTGTAGCGGCGCTCGTACTGGGCGCGGCGGTCGTCCTTGCCCCAGGCGCTCAGGTAGTCGTTCGCGACGTGCAGGTTGTAGTACAGGACGCCGCCGACGGCGAGGAAGACCGCCAGCGCCGCGCCAAAGCCGGCCAGCACCTGCGGCGACAGGTTGCGGCGCGCCAGCTGCACGCGGCTGTGCCAGCCCTCGTTGGTCCCGCGCGGCCACAGCACCAGGGAGGCGACCAGCAGCATCGCGGCGGCGGCGGCCCAGTACAGCTCGAACCAGCGTTCGCGCGCCAAGAAGTGGCCGTAGCCGTTCATCGCGGAGTAGACGAATTCCGGCGAGGTGCCGTACAGGAGCATCGGATGATCCAGGCCGAGCGAGCCGAACGACAGCGTCGCCAGGTAGTACAGGATCATCGCGAAGTAGGCGAGGTACTTGTGGTTGATCAGGACCTGCAAGGCCACCGCCAGTACCGCCAGCAGCGCGTACTGCGGCCATTCGATGGTGTACAGGTGCTTGAAATAGAGTCCGAGCTGGAAATCGAAGTAGCCGTGGAAGATCTGCACCAGCAGGCCGCAGATCATCAGGATCGTGAGCATCACGCCTTGCAGGGCGATCAGGCCGAAGGTCTTGCCGAGCAGCGGCAGCCAGCTGGGCGTGGGCAGCGCGTCCGTCATCTGCGCCAGGTGGGCCTCGCGCTCGCGCCAGACCAGTTCACCGGCGTAGAAGGTGGTCACCACCAGCATGAACAGCCACAGGGTGCCGCTCAGGAGGTCGAGCACCTTGTAGGTGACCGGGTAGGTGTTCACCCCGTACATGTAGCCCAGCTTGATCGACAGGCCCAGCATGGCCAGCGCCCCGGCCAGCGCGATCACGATGAAGTAGACGTTCTTGACCGATTCGCGCAGGTTGAACCAGACCGACTTGAGGAGCAGGAAGCCGAGGCTGCGCGCCGCGAAGTCCGGCTTCTGGTGGATGTTGATGGCGGCGCGCGTCAGGTGCACCGGCATGTCGCTGTCGACCGGGCGCGCGGCGCCACGCGTGTCGAGCGTGCCGGTGAACTGGAAGCGCCAGTACCCGAACAGCATCACCACCAGCGAGAAGGCCAGCCACACCAGGCGGTTGATCAGGTACACGCCTTCGAACGGCACCATGCGCGCATTCTTTTCCGAGATGGTCCAGTATTCGGTCAGGCGGATCAGGGCGGTGGTGCCGAAGGGGTCGATCAGGGCCGCGAGGTTCTTGTAGTCGAGGTCGCGCGCCAGCGAGGGCGCGACGATGTACCCGATCAGCATCACCACGCTGGCCACGTACACCGGCAGCATGCGCCGCGTGAGGGCGGCCAGGGTGAAGAAGATGGCGCCGAAGATGAACAGGTTGGGGACGATGGTGCGCAGGAAGGGCATGGCGTACATCTGCACGTTCATCGGCCCGAGGCGTTCGGGATCGATGCCGGGGATGAAGGTGCCGAGCCAGGCGCCGAGCGGAATGCTGGTGAACACCACCGCCAGCGTCGCCAGCGCGCCGAGGAAGCGGCCGCCGATGTACGCGGACTTCCGGATCGGCAGCGTGAAGAAGAAGTGGTGCATGTCGTACTCGAAGTCCTGCTGCACCGAGCGGCCCGTCATCGCCGCCACCACGATCACGCCCAGGCTGCCGAGGAAGGCCATGGTCAGTTCGATCGCGCGCGGGCTGTTGATGAAGACCCGGCCGCCGAAGGTGACGATGGCTTCCTTGAACACGCCGCCCGCCGCCGCCATCCACAGCATGGCCAGGGCCAGGAACATGGCGAAGTAGACCCAGGTCGAGAGGAGCCGCAGGCGCTGGCGTGCTTCGAAGCGTGCGATCGCGAACATCGCGCCCGTCCTCAGAGCTCGGCCGCGGCCGAATTGCGGCCGGCGATGGTCGCGAAGTAGACGTCCTCCAGGTCGCCCGCGATGTCCTCGAAGCCGTCGCCCGGATCCTCCTCGGCGTAGACGTGGATCAGGGTGCGGCCGGCCAGCAGGCGGGTGGAGATCACGGCGTGGTTCTTCTGGAAGATCGGCAGCTCCTGCTTGGACACGAAGCGCGCCCAGATCTTGCCGTCGATGTCGAACACCAGCTGTTGCGGTTCGCCCGTCAGCAGGACCTTGCCCTTGTTGATGATGGCCATGCTGGAACACAGGTCGGCCACGTCGCTCACGATGTGGGTCGACAGGATCACCGTCTTGTCGGCCGAGATGTCGGACAGCAGGTTATGGAAGCGCACCCGTTCCATCGGGTCGAGGCCGGCGGTCGGCTCGTCCACGATGATCAGCTGCGGGTCGCCCAGGAGGGCCTGGGCGATGCCGAAGCGCTGCTTCATGCCGCCGGAAAAGCCGCCCAGGCGCTGGTGGCGCACTTCGAACAGGTTGGTCTGCTGCAGGAGCCCGTCCACCACCTCGCGCCGGCGGGCGCGGTGCGACAAGCCCTTGAGCATGGCGAAGTGGTCGAGCAGTTCGTAAGCGGTCACTTTCGGGTAGACGCCGAAGTCCTGGGGCAGGTAGCCGAGCAGGCGGCGCACCTCGTCCTTTTCGTCCAGCACGTCGATGTCGCCCAGGAACACGGAACCGGAGTCGGCCTCCTGCAGGGTCGCCAGGGTGCGCATCAGGGTCGACTTGCCCGCGCCGTTGGGGCCGAGCAGGCCGAACATCCCGGTCGGGATGGTCAGGCTGACCCGGTCCAGCGCGACCACGCCGTTGGCGTAGGTCTTGGACAAGTTTCTGATACGTAATTCCATGAAGGCTCCAACAAAGCTGTTGACCATGCCTGCATTGTATAAAAGCCCCGCTGGCGGGCGGAGCCTCATGCGATGCACGGCAAAAACGCGGTCCCAGAGTGCAAAAACCCAGCCCTGGGCGCAGGGGCGCTTGGCAAATGGCTAAGCGTAGCATGGTGAAATTCCACACTGCAAGGACCGCACTGCCCTTCACGAACTATTTCATGGATAATGGGTTTCATGGACGAAAGCATCAAGCGGAACGTGTTGACAGTGACGCAACTCGGGCGGTCTAGGGAAGAGTCGGTCGGCTTCTTTCGCGTCGCCCTGGGCTTGCATTACCTGGCGGGCGTGATGACGAAAGAGGCGCTGGACTTCAAGAAGATCGACAAGCAATACAACCGCTTCATCTACCACACCATCGGCAAGGGCCACAGCATCACCAGCGTGCTGCAGTTCATGAGCGGGGAAAAGGTGCTGCCCGTGCTGGAGTCGGCGCGCTTTGCCGAGGCCTTCCGCGACCACTGCCCGGAGGTGCCCTTCGACAGCATTCCCTTCCTGTTGTCGCTGAACCTGGGCGTGGCCAAGAACATCTCCGGGATTGCCGTCGCCGGGCCCGTCGCGGACTGGATCGCGCGCCAGAAAGGCGGCGCGCAGTTCCTGGCCGACCTTTTATAATGGCGGCATGAACCGCTACTTCAATCCCCTCGACCATTTGATCGCCGGCGTGGACAAGGCCGTGCGCGTGGTGGCGGGCGTGGCCACGGCCTCGCGCCCGAATCCGGCCGCCCACGCGGCCGATGCCGAGATGACCGACGCCGAGAAGCGCCACGCCGCGGGTCTCATGCGCGTGAATCATGTGGGCGAAGTGTGCGCCCAGGCGCTGTACGACTCCCAGGCCCGTTTCGCGCGCTCGCCCGAGATCCGCGCCCAGCTGGAGCGCGCCAGCCGCGAGGAAGAAGATCACCTGGCCTGGTGCGCCCAGCGCCTGCATGAACTGGGCTCGCAGCCGAGCCTGCTCAATCCCCTGTGGTACGCGGGCGCCTATGCCATCGGCAGCGTCGCGGCCCACCTGGGCGACGCGCGCAGCCTCGGCTTCGTGTCCGAGACCGAGCGCCAGGTCGAGAACCACCTCAACGGCCACCTGGACAAGCTGCCGCCGCAGGACGACAAGTCGCGCGCCATCGTGCGCCAGATGCGCGACGACGAGATCGAACACGGGCAGGCCGCGCGCGAGCTGGGCGGCCTCGATGCGCCGCTGCCGGTGCGCGTGGCGATGCAGGCCATGGCCAAGGTCATGACCGGCACCGCCTACTACCTCTGATCAGGCTTCGACGATTTCGAAGGAGTGCGTGATGTCCGCGCTCTTGGCCAGCATGATGGTGGCCGAGCAGTATTTGTCGTGCGACAGCGCGATCGCCCGCTCGACCGCGGCCGGCTTGAGATTGCGGCCGCTGACGACGAAGTGGAAGTTAATCTTGGTGAAGACCTTCGGATCGGTCTCGGCGCGCTCGGCCTGCAGCGTGACGTCGCAGCCGCGCACGTCCTCGCGCCCGCGCTTGAGGATCAGGACCACGTCGTAGGCGGTGCAGCCGCCGGCGCCGACCAGCACCATCTCCATCGGCCGCGGCGCCAGGTTGTTGCCGCCGCCGTCAGGCGCCCCG
>DASRUW010000313.1:0-23752 GCA_035655255.1 Telluria sp.
CCTCGGCCTGCACTTCGAAGCTGCATTCGCTGCTGTTGTAGTGGCGCGCCATCTCCTCGACGGCGCCGTCCAGGCCCAGCATGTCCAGCACCTCCGGACGCAGGCGGCGCACCAGGCGCCGGCCGCTCGCGTACAGGTCCAGCGTGAGCTTGGTGATGGCGGCGGACTTCTGCTTGATCTCGTCCACTTCGGGAGTGGAAGGCAGCTTGTCGGCCAGCTGCTTGATGGCCTGCGATTCCAGGCGCGCGGCGATCAGGGACGCGTTCAATTCGTCGTGGATCTCCACCGCGATGCTCTTGCGCTCGTCCTCGATGATCGAGTTGACCTTCTGGATCAGCTTGCGCTTCTCGGCGTCGGCGCGCAGGGCGTCGTTACGCGAGGCGACCAGGTCGCGGGTGCGCTCGGCCACCTTGTTCTCCAGGTCCTGCTTGGAGCGGTCCAGCGCCACCGACATCTCCTTGATCGATGCCTGCAGCTCGCCCACCTCGCCACCGGTGGTGACGGCCAGGTTGACGAGGTAATTACCGCCGCGGATCTGGCGCAGCGCGTCGATCGCCTTCTTCAGCGGCAGGGCCAGGCTTTGCGCCAGCAGCAGCGCGAAGGCGACCGAGACGAACAGCGCCAGCCCCGCCATCGCCAGTTCGACGCGGAAGCGGCCGATCTGCTTGTCCATCATGTTCGACGGCGACATGGTCACGCGCACATAGCCCACCACCTCGCTGGTCATGGTGGGCGGCTTGGAGTCGCTCGAGCCGGAGACGTGCGGCGCGCCGTTTTCCGAGAACAGGTTGACCCAGATGGTCTGCTTGCGGATCGGGACCTCGAACACGCGCTCCTCGGCGTCGCGGTCGCCGTCGGCCGTCACGCCGACCACTTCGCGCCGCATGGCGTCCACCACGTCGATCCGGTAGATCGATTTGTCCGACTGGACCAGGCCGTTGATGGTCAGGCGCAGGTCGGTCAGGTTGCCGGAGATGACGTTGTATTCGCTGGTCTCGGCCAGCGCGCGGGCCAGGATCTTGCCGCGCTCGGCCAGCTCCTCGGACACCTGGGCGCGGTGCGAATACCACGAGTACCAGATGAAGGAGCAGAACAGGTAGATCACCGGCAGCATCGCGATCACGAGGATGCGCTTGCCGATACTCCAGCTCTCCCAGAACTTCGGGCCCTTGAGCTTCCACTTCGGCTTGGCCGCGGGAGTGGCCTTGGCCTTGGCGGTCATGGTCATGGTATTGGTCTTGGCCTTCATCGCCCACCTCCGCCGGGACGGCGCGCGAATTTGCGCGCGGTGTCGTCGAGCGGCACGTTCAGGGAACGCGCCACGCCTTCATTGACGATCGTCTTGAAATAGCGCGGGAACGACGGCGGCGGCAGCGTGCCGTCCTGCGCGTAGTTCGCCAGGATCTCGGCGACCTGGGTGTCCACGTCTTCGAGGTCGGAATAGGTGGTGGCCAGCGCGCCCGACTTGACCATGTCGGCCGAGAAGCCGATCACGCCCTGGCCATGACGGTAGGTCGACAACAGGACGTTGCGCACGTTCTCCGTCGTGAAGGCGGCGCGGTCGGGCATGGCCAACAGGACCTGGGCCTGGGCGATGCGGTTCAGGGCGACGTTGATGTCGCTGCGCTCGTCGAAGGGCTGGATCATCACATCCGGCAGCTCGGAATGGAGGAAGGCGAGGTCGGAGCTGAGCAGGGCCGCGATGCGCACCGGCCGCTTGTACAGCAGGGAGACGAGCTTGAGCTGCTCGGCCGGTCCCGGTTCCGCGTACACGCCCGTCACCTGCAGACCGGGCGTGGGCTTGACCAGCGAATGCCAGACCTGGCTCGACGTGTAGGCCGACACGATCACCCCTTCCAGCCGCTGCGACACCTCGCGCCGCAGCGCCACCGGCCCGATGGTGACCACGACCGGGCGCGGCAGGGTGCCGGGAATGGATGCGATGCGGCGCTTGAGGTCGTCCGCGATGCGGCGCGTGAGGTTGCTGTCGTCGGCGGTGGAAATGGTGACGTGGTCGAGCGCCTGCGCGCCGGCGCACACCAGCGCCAGCAGGCAGGCCAGTCCCGCCCGGCGCATCATGTCAGGGCTCGATCAGGCCATGCCGGACGGCCAACTTGGTGATCGACGCCTGCCGCTCCACGCCCAGCTTTTCCTTGATCGACTGGCTGATGTTGCTGATGGTCTTGGTCGAGAGATTGAGCTTTTCCGCGATCTCGGCGTTGGTCAGGCCCTCGGCCATGAGCTTGAAGATTTCCAGGCCGCGCTGGTCGAGCTGGGACTGGGGCGACACGTCGCCGCGCACCGACAGGTTGGCCAGGCGCTCGGCGATCTGCGGCAGGAAGTACAGCTTGCCGGCCTGGGCCTGGCGCACGGCGTTGGCCAGGTCGGCCGGGTCGCAGTCCTTGGTGACGAAGGCGCGCGCGCCGAGGCGGTAGGTTTCCTTGATCAGGCTGTCCTGGTCGAACTGGCTGAGGAACACGATGCGCGCCTGCGGGTCCTGCTTGAGGATGCTGCGCGCCGCGTCCATGCCGGACAGGCCGGAACCGAAGCGGATGTCGAGCACGACCACGTCCGGTTCGATCTTGCCGTACATCTCGACCGCCTCGTCCGGGGTGCGCGCCTCGCCGACCACTTCCATGCCGAAGCCGGCCAGCGAGGTCGAAAAGCCGGACATCACGATCGGATGATCGTCGGCCAGCATCACACGGATGGGTTTCTGTTCTGTACTCATGGACTCGGTAACCTTTGCTTACCATTCTCCGGAAGGTATGTGTGCCATCTAACGGCAAAGTGCCTTCCGCCCGGGCCATTATTCCATACAAATGGACCCTGACTGTGGGCGGATTACAAAGAGACACGATTTTTCCATTCACACCCCTTCCATTTTGCTAGTCTATGGCATATATTCATTCCACGAGCTAGCAGATCCAAGTTCCAAAAATAAGAACCACGGACCACCGGGGGGAACATTAGAGGAGATCGGACATGGAGTTTTCACATACTGCAAGGCAAGACGCTTCGAAGTTGACCAAGGTGGCCGTGGTCGGCATGTTGCACCTGATCGTGGGCCTCGGGCTGGTGCGCAGCATGAGCACGGTGCACCTGCAGATGCCCAAGGCGATGGAAACCATCCTGCAGCTGACACCGGAGAAACCGAAGCCGCCGGAGCCGCCGAAGGAGCCGCCCAAGCAGGTGAAGCAGCAGCCGAAGCCGCTGGTGATTCCGAAGCCGGCCGTCGACATCCCGCTGCCGCCGCCGGAGCAGGTCATCCCGGCCGTCGTGGCGGACCAGCCGCCGGCGCCCGAACCGGCCGTGAGCGGCCCGCCGGCGCCGCCGGCCGACGCCGGCCCGGTGGGCAACATCGGCACCGCCGTGATGGCGGACGGCTGCACGCCGCCGGCCTACCCGCAGCGGGCCCTGCGCAACAACGAGTCGGGCACCACGACGCTGGCCCTGCTCATCGGCCCCGACGGCCACGTGCAGGACGCCAAGGTGTCGCACGGCAGCGGCTCGCACGACCTCGACCGCGCCGCCCTGCAGGCGCTGTCGATGTGCAAGTTCAAACCGGCCATCGCCAATGGCCAGGCCCAGTCCGGCTGGGCCCGTCTGGACTATGTCTGGACGCTGGAAGGTTAGTGCTCAGGCGGCAATCCCCCTCGCCGCCTGATTTTCCTTGCCCCCATCCCGGCTCCAAGCGGGATGGGGGATTTTTTTGCACAGCCGCACAGCAGGCTTGGCATACAATGCGTTTCCTTTCCAACTCGACACCCCAGGAACCATGCACAAGATGATTTCCTCCCTGGCTGCCGCGCTCGCGCTCGCGTTACCCGCGGCCCAGGCCGCCGGCCCCGTCGTGCACGAGGCGCCGCTCCGTGCCCATCTCGCGTTTTTGTCCAGCGACCTGTTCGAGGGCCGCGGCACCGGCCAGCGCGGCGGCGACCTGACCGTCGGCTATCTCGAAGCCCAGGCGATGGCCATCGGCCTCAAGCCCGGGAACGGCAACAGCTACCGCCAGCCGGTGAAGATCGCCGGCGTGCTGGGGCTGCCGAAGGAAAGCTCGCTGGCGCTGCAAGCGAACGGCGCGGCCCAGCCATTTGAATTCGGCAAGGACTGGGTATGGGCGCCGGGCGACGGCAAGGCCGAACACAGCTTCGACCACGAGCTCGTGTTCGCCGGCTACGGCATCGTCGCGCCGGAGGAAGGCTGGAACGACTACCAAGGCCTCGACTGCAAGAACAAGGTCCTGGTGGTGATGGTCAACGACCCGCAGCCGACCGCCGCCCAGCCGGCGCGCTTCGGCGGCAAGGCCTTGACCTACTATGGCCGCTGGACCTACAAGTTCGAGGAAGCGGCGCGCCACCAGTGCGCCGGCATCCTGCTGATCCACACCGACGCTTCCGCCTCCTACGGCTGGAGCGTGGTGCAGAACAGCTGGCTGGCCGAGCGCTTCCAGCTGGCCCAGGGCGAGCCGGGCAGCCCGCTGCAAGGCTGGATGACCGACGCCACCGCGCGCGCCCTGTTCAAGGCCGCCGGCCAGGACCTGGACGCCCTGCGCGCCGCCGCCGACACCAAGGGCTTCAAGCCGGTGCCGCTCAAGGCCGCGCTGAAGGGCACCATGAAGGCCGCCGTGCGCACCGTGGACCAATACAACGTCGCCGGCATCGTGCCGGGCACCGACCCCAAGCTCAAGGACGAGCTGGTGGTCTACACCGCGCACTGGGACCACCTGGGCAAGCAGGGCACCGGCGCGGACACCATCTACAACGGCGCCATCGACAACGCTTCCGGCAGCGCGGCCCTGATCGCCATGGCCCAGGAGGCCGTCAAGCACCCGGCCAAGCGCAGCCAGATGTTCCTGTGGGTCGCCGCCGAAGAGCAGGGCCTGCTGGGCAGCGCCGCCTATGCCACCGCGCCCCTGTGGCCGCTGGCGAAGACGGCCGCCGCCCTCAACCTGGACAGCCTGAACTACACCGGCAAGACCCGCGACATCGGCACCGCCGGCAGCGAGCGCACCGACCTGGGCAAGATGGCCGTGGCGACCGCCAAGACCATGGGCATGCACGTTGCCAAGCCCGAACCCGACCTGGCCGGCATCTACTTCCGCAGCGACCACTTCAATTTCGCCAAGGCGGGCGTGCCCGCGTTCTCGATCGAAGGCGGCACCGAGGCGATCACCGATCCGGCCGGCGCCAAGGCCAAGCGCGACGCCTACGCCGCGCGCTACCACCAGGTGACGGACGAGTACGACCCAAGCTGGGACTTGTCGGGCATGGTGCAGATGGCGCAGTACACGCTGAACCTGGGCCAGATGGTGGCCAACGCCCCGAAGATGCCGGCCTGGAAGCCCGGCGACGCCTTCGGCGCGGCCCGCCGCTGAGCTGTCATCGTCGTGTCCTTCCCGCCCCCCGCGGGAACGACACGACAGCCTCCAAATTTGCTGCACAATTGGCGCGCATGATTCGTGCATCCCAACCACAAAAGGATGCACGATCATGAAAAGCCCCCTCCTCTACGCCCTGCTCTTCGCCGCCGCCAACGCCAGCGCCCAGCAACAGCCGCCCGCTCCGCCGAAGGACCGCCACGGTCCGCCGCAGGAGGCGATCGACGCCTGCAAAGGCAAGAAGGACGGCGATGCCGCCAGCGCCAGGACGCCGCGCGGCGATACCGTGCAAGGCACCTGCCGCCTGGTCCTGCTGCCGTCCGCGCCGATGGAGCGCGAGCGGCGCTAAGCCATCACGGCAACACCGCGAGCACCAGCCCGACCAGGGTGAACTGCAGCGTGTGGTAGCCGCCGTTGATGAGGAAGAGTTTCAGGCTGCGGCGCTCGAACAGGTAGTTGATCCCGAAGCTGGCCGCCACCCAGCACAAGCCCGCCGCAAAGCCCGCTCCCACGCCCAGCACCAGCGTGGGATGCGGACCCAGGAACAGCGCGAACACGAACGACGCCAGCAGGCAAAGCAGGAACGTCAGGCCGAAGATCTTGCCCATGTTCGCGTTCTGCAGCTGTTCATCCGTCACGCCCGCTTCGCGCTGCCAGGCCTTGGCGAACAGCACGGGCGAGTACCACAGGCCGCCCAGCGCGAAGCTGGCGATGGCGGCCGCAAACACGGCAACGTAGTTAATCTCAGGCATGGCAGGTCTCCCTCGTTATTGGATCTTGTGACTGCACTGCGCCGGGATGGCGCGCCGATCATAGCACGCGCCTGTTCAGGCGGGCCGGATCAGCAGGCGGTTGATGTAGGGGTCAAAGGCGAGCGCGCCCGCGTACGGCATCGGCTCGTAGCGGTAGGCGTAGCTGGGGCATAGCGAATACTGGATCTGGAGCATGAGGCGCGGCCCGCCGGTCGGCCCCTGCCCCTTGTGGATGCCGGCCGTATCGACCGCGAACGCGAATCCGCCGGGTCCGGTCGCGGCGATGAGATTGCGTTCGCCATAGCGTGCGCGCACCTCGGCGTCGGCGAAGCGGCGCAGACGCAGCGAGGCGCGTTCCAGGTGGCTGCCGCGGGCGAACACGTGCGGCCCGTCGGCCGGCCCCACGCCGGTCAGGTAGACCAGCACCTTGAAGTAGTGCCAGTCCTCGGAGTCGCGGTGGAATTCCTGCAGGTTGCTTTCCCCTGCCGCGCAGGGAAAGGACCAGCGCATGCCGAGCTGCGAAATGGTCGGCTTGCAGCCGATGTAGGCGCCGGCCAGTTCCAGCAGCAGCGGGCTGTTGCACAGTTCGAGGATGTGGGGGCAGCCGAGGATGTCGTCCAGGGCGAAATCGGCGATCCGGGTCAGGGGCGGGACGCGCGCCACCGTGAAGCGCTGGACCGGATCGTGCCGGTTGGCCATCACCTTGTCCGCCATGTGGGCCCGCACTTCGGCGCACTGCGCCGGAGACAACAGGTTGCCGAGCCCGGCGTAGCCATCCCGGCGCAGCAGGCCGAGAGCCGCGCGCGCGGCCGGGGACAGCGCGGCGGTGCGCCCCTGGCGCACCCGCACCCAGCGCCGCAGCAAGCCCACGCAGGCGGCGCGCAGGCCGCGCGGCACGACCATCCGCTGGGTGTAATAGAGCAGACCATGGACCGGGCTGAACCCTTCTCCGGGCGTCAGGCGGGCGTACTTCATGCTGTTCCCCAGGAGCAGGACCCTCCCCAGCATAGGAGCGGGGCGCGGCGCGGCCTTGGCCCAGCGCAAGCGTGCCAACGAAAAAGGCGCCCCGCGGGACGCCTTTCGTCGACCGCAGACGGGACTTACTTCTTGGCGGCGTCCGCTTCGCACTTCTTCATGAAAGCGGTCTTGGCGGCGCCGGCGAGCGGCTTGCCGTTCTTGCCCATGGCCTTGCCTTCGCACATGGCGGTGGCGGACGGGGCGGCGTGGTCGGCCTCGCACTTCTTCATGAACGAGGTTTTGGCGGCGCCGGCCAGCGGCTTGCCGTTCTTGCCGACGGCCATGGCTTCGCAGCTGGAGGCGGCCGGGGCGGCGGCGGCGGCGGACATGGACGGCATGCTGGCCTGGGCCGAGGCGGATTTCGCCGAGGCGGAGGGACCGGCGGCGAAAGCCGAGGCGGACAGGACGAGACCGGCTACTACGACGATGAGTTTGTTCATTGCGTTTCCTCAGAAAAGTGGGCGAAATCCCACCCCAGAAACGCGCCTTGCGGCGGAACGTTGACACGCGCGGTATGCTAAGCGGGAACGCCAGGGCCTCCGGCGCCATCCAATGGGTATCTCCACCCGATCCGAGCGTACCATGCAGACCGCTTCCCACGCCCCGCCACCGCTGTCCGACGCCGAGCTCGCCAAGCGCATCGCGGCCGGCGACCACCAGGCCTTCGAACAGCTGATGCGGCGCTACAACCGCCAGCTGTACCGCACCGCCCGCAGCATCCTGCGCGACGACACGGAAGCCGAGGACGCGCTGCAGGACGCCTACCTGCTCGCCTACCGCGGCATGGCGAACTTCCGCGGCGAGGCGAACCTGTCCACCTGGCTCACCCGGATCGTCATCAACGAAGCCATCGGCCGGGCGCGCAAGAACGCGCGGCGGGCCGAGATCATCGACCTCGACGGCCAGCTCTGGGCCGCCGACGACAGCCTGGGAGGGCCCATGGAATACCCCGCCGACACCGAAGGCCCGGACCAGGCCGCCCTGCGGGCCGAGGCGCGTCGCCTGCTCGAGCGCAAGATCGATGCCTTGCCGGCTGCTTTCCGCACCGTCTTCATGTTGCGTGCCCTGGAAGAGATGACGGTCGAGGAGACCGCCGCGTGCCTGCAGATTCCCGAGGCGACCGTGCGCAGCCGCTATTTCCGCGCCCGCGGCCTGCTGCGCGAAGCGCTGGCACAGGAGATCGACCACGCCTTCGACGCCGCCTTCGCCTTCGACGGCGCGCGCTGCGACCGCATCGTGGCGCGCACCCTGGCGAAAATCGCGGGAACGCCGGAGGAACTTCCTCCATCCAATGAGTAACGGGCAATGCCGCCCTTCACCCAGAGGAGAAAACAATGATGACCAAGACCCTGACCGCCATCGCCGCCGGCCTGCTCGCCGCCGGCGCCGCCTGCGCCCAGTCCGCCGGCCCGAACGACGCGCAGATCGCTGCCATTGTCGTCACCGCCAATTCGGTCGACATCGACGCCGGCAAACTGGCCGAGTCCCAGTCCGGCAACAAGGACGTCAAGGCCTTCGCGCACCAGATGGTGACCGACCACGCCGCCGTCAACAAGCAGGCGACCGACCTGGTGACCCGCCTGAAGGTCACGCCGGAGGACAACCCGACCGCGAAGAGCCTGGCCCAGGGCGGCCAGGCCAACATCGATAAGCTGAAGGCGCTGCACGGCAAGGCCTTCGACAAGGCCTACATCGACCACGAAGTGGCCTACCACCAGCAGGTGATCGACGCGCTCGACAAGGTGCTGATCCCCAGCGCCAGGAACGAAGAGCTCAAAGCCACGCTGGTGAAGGTGCGTCCGGCCTTCATCGCGCACCTGGAGCACGCCAAGCACATCCAGGCGTCGTACAAGTAATGCGGCGCCTCCTGTACGGCGCCCTGGCCGGTCTCGCCCTGGCGGGGCCGGTGCGGGCCGCGCCGCAAACCCATACGGTGACCATCGAGGGCATGGAGTTCCGGCCCGCGCGGCTGGCCGTGCATGCGGGCGACACGATCGTCTGGCGCAACCAGGACATCGTGCCGCACGCCGTCAACGCGGCCGGCATCGCTTCCGGCGAGATCGGGCCCGGCAAAACCTGGACGTACAAGGCCGTCAAGCCGGGCGACTTCGCCTACATCTGCCCCTACCACCCGACCATGAAGGCGAGCCTCACCGTCAGGCGGGGAAGCGCAAGGTGACGGTGGTGCCCTGCGCACCGCTGTCGATACGCAGGGTGCCGCCGAGGCGTTCGGTGGCGTGGTTGAAGGCCACGTTCAGGCCCAGGCCCGCGTGGCCGCCGGCGCCCGCGCGCGTCGTGAAGAAGGGATCGAACACGCGTGGCAGATCCTTGGCCGGAATGCCCCGGCCGTTGTCGTGGACCGTCAGCACCACCTGCCCATGCGCGTCGCGCCCGGCGCGCAGCTGCACCTCGCCGCGCACGCCGGGCGGGAAGGCATGGTCACGCACGTTGTGCAGGATCCTGGTCAGCACCTCCGTCAGCGCGCCGACCACGACGCGCGCCTTGAGGCCCGGCGCCACGTGGATGCGCAGCGCGTGGCCGGCCTCGGCCAGCTCCTGGCGCAGCAGGGCCGACATCTGCGGCAGATAGGACGCCAGGTCGATTTGCTGCGGCGGCTCGTCGTCGCCCGTCGCGACGATGGACTTGAAGCTGTGCACCAGCTGCGCGACGCGGTCCGCATTGCGCATCGCCAGTGCGGCGAATTCCAGCGCATGCGCGACGTTCGCTTCGAGCATCGTGCGGGTGACCTTGCCGCTTTTCGCCGCTTCGCTCAGGGCGCGCAGCACTTCCGTCGCACCCGAGATCGACGACACGATCACGCCCAGCGGCGTGTTGACCTCGTGCGCCATGCCCGCCACCAGGGTCGAAAGCGACGCGAGCTTTTCCTGTTGCACCAGGCGGATGCGCGCCTCCGCGTTGACCAGCGCGATGGCGACATAGGCGCACAGCGTGCCGACGATCAGCCGTTCGCGCTCGCCATAGCCGTCCGTGGCCGCCACCACCAGCACGCCAAGCAGGCGTTCGCCAGCCACCAGCGGGGCGTACACGATGTCGGTGCCGCTGGCGCCATCCACGACGACAGTCCGCTCCTGCGCGGCGCGCGCGGCCTGGACGCTGTCGGCGGCCGGCAGCAGCGCGCCATGGGCCAGTTCCAGCGATCCGCCCCCGTTCGCGCGGTAGACCTGCACCAGGGTCGAACCGAACAGCCTGCCCACATGCCGGTCCAGCGCCTGGAAGACGGCGGCCGCGTCGAGGTGAGCCGT
This sequence comes from Telluria sp., assembly GCA_035655255.1. Lineage (GTDB taxonomy): Bacteria > Pseudomonadota > Gammaproteobacteria > Burkholderiales > Burkholderiaceae_D > Telluria. Next base: position 10,413 of record DASRUW010000313.1, read on the forward strand.
GATGTCGCGGCCGATTTCGCCGAGGCGGCGCAACGTGTCGGCGGAGATCTCCAGCTGCTTGTTGGCGTCCAGCAGGGCGCGCTTCTGCTCGCGCAAATCCGCCGTGCGGGCCGCGACTTCGCGTTCCAGATCACGCTGGCGTGTGCGCAGCGCGGCGAGACGCAGCCGTATGAGACCCGCCAGCGCACCGACCAGCAGTGCCGCGCACAGCAAACGGAACCACAGCATCTGATACCAGGCCGGCAGTACGCGCAGCGGGAAGGCCTGCTGCGCGTCCGACCACACGCCGTCGCGGTTCGAGCCGCGCAGGTGCAGCACGTAGTCTCCCGGCGGTAGCTTGGCGTAGGCGATCTGGCGGCGGCTCGCATCGGCCTCGGTCCACGCATCGTCAAACGGTTCGAGGCGCCACGCATAGCGGTTGCGCGCCGGCGCGGAGAAGTCGAGGGCTGCCACCTCGGCACGCAGGCTGTTCGCCTGCGGCGTGAGCACCAGCGGCGCCGACGCCGGCACCGGTTTTCCGCCAATGGCCAGTTCGGACAGCACCACCGGGGGCTTCCACGGCCACGCCTGCAAGCGCTCCGGCCGGATGACGGTGAGGCCGCCCAGGCCGCCGAACACGATCTCCCCGTCCGCGGTCGTGGTCCCGGAACCGCTCCATCCGCTGCCGATGCCGGGGCCATCGCCACGCCGCAGCGTACGCACTGCGAAGGTGGCGGCATCGATCTTCGCATAGCCGTTGTCGGTGCTGGCCCAGACGTTCCCGCGCCGGTCTTCCAGCAGCTTGACGATGTTCGGGCTCGGAAGGCCCTGCGCTTCGCCGATGCGGCGAAAGCGCGGCTTTCCGTCCGCGCCCCGCCCTTCCAGCAGCGCGACACCGCCGCCGAAGGTGCCGACCCACAGGCGGCTCTTACGGTCGACCAGCACCGCGTTCACATAGGCCGCGCTGAGGCCCGCCGGGTTCCGGGGATCCGCCGGTATGCGTTCGATGGCGCCGCTGCGCAGGTCGATCCGGTTCAAGCCGTTGCGCGTACCCGCCCACAGGGTGCCGTCCCTGGCGTCGAGCGCGGTGATGCGTTCATCCGTCAAGCCATCGACATGGCGCGCTGCGTCGCCGGTCCAGCGCCACAGCCCCAGGTCGCGCGCGCCGATCCACAGCGTGTCCGCCACCGACAGCAGCGCGTTGACCCGCAGCGCGGGATCGGCGCCGGGCAACGCGACCCGCGCGACCCGCTGCGCGTCGGGATCGGCGCGGTACACGCCGCGCACGGTGCCGATGTAGACGGCGCCGCCATGCGGCACGAGCGCCGTCACGCGGTCGGCGGGCAGCGCCGTTTCGGGCCGCGCGGCATCGGCCGCCAGGCTTGCGGACAGCTTGCCGTCCTTGTCGAGCAGGGCCACGCCGTGGCTCCCGAAACCGAGCCAGAGACGCTGCCGCGCGTCTTCGAAGACCGAGATCACGTCCGTATCGGGCAGACGGTGCGGTGCGCCGTCGTTATCGCCGAACAGGGTCAGGACCGCCTGCTGGCCCGGATCGGTGCGGCTCAGGCCCTGCGCGGTAGCGGCCCACACGAGGCCGGAGCGGTCGCGCAGCAAGGCCCAGACGGAGTCGTTGGCCAGCGTGGTCGGCAGCGCGGGATCGTGGCGCATGCGGCGCGCACGGCCGCTGGCGGCATCCACCGCGACGATGCCCTTGCCGAAAGTGCCGAGCCAGATCTCGCCGGGCCTGGCTTCCGCGACCGCGTACACGGATTCGGTCGGGAGCGCGCCGGCGCCGGCATCGTTCACGGGCTGCGCCGCAAGGCTGCGCGGATCGACCACGAAGGCGCCGCGGCCGCGCGTGCCAACCCACACGCGGCCGTCCGTGGCCACGTACAAGCTGTCCACCTCCGGCTGCGCGCCCGCCGTCAGCGCCACGCGCATGACCGCGCCGCTGCGCGCATCGCGCCGCGCCAGGCCGATGCTGGTGCCGATCCACAGGCTGCCATCGGCTGCCACGGCCAGCGCACGCGCATGCGCCTCCGGCAGGCCATCCGGCGCCGCGCGCAAGCGCACGGTCACCTTGTCGTCGCGTCCGAGCAGGTCGACGCCCACGTCCGAACCGACCCATATACGCCCGTCCGGCGCCGCCGCCAGCGCGAGGATGGACAGGTGGCCAATGCCGCCCGGCCCCGCCGCCACCTGTTGGAACTGTTCCGTGCGCGGATCGAAGCGCAGCAGGCCGTGCGCATTGGTGCCGATCCAGAGCTTGCCGTCCTGCGCCGCGAGCAGGGCCTGGATGATCGCATCCGGCAGCGCGCCGGCACGCGCGGCATCGGGCGTGTAGGTCCGCAGCCGGTAGCCGTCCCAGCGCGCCAGTCCGCCGAAGGCGCCGACCCAGAGGAAGCCTTCGCGGTCCTGCGCCAGCGCGGTGCTGAAATTGGGCGGGCCATGTTCGGCAGTGACGTGCTCGAATACCGTGTCCGACCAGCCGGCCCAGCGCCCATCGCCGCCGGGCGCCGCGCCCGATGCCGACAGGAGCGCCAACGCCAGCGCAGCCGCACGCAAAGGGACACGGAGTCGGTCCGGTAGTGGCATAGGAAGGGCTGCCTGGGCAAGGTCGAGTGGATTTGTTTCGTAGTGTAATGCTTTCGAGTGATGGTAGGATGCGGAACAAATTAACAAAAACTCAATCATGCACGCCTACGCATCCGCCCTTCTCGCCGCCAGCGCGGCCATCGTCCTGTGCCTGGGCACGCTGCACCTGCTGCTCACCTTCCGCGGCCCCAAGCTCCATCCGCGCGACCAGTCCCTGCGCGTGCGCATGCAGGCCGTCTCGCCCGTGCTGACGCGGCAGACGACGATGTGGGACGCCTGGATCGGCTTCAACGCAAGCCACAGCTTCGGTGCCATACTGTTCGGTCTCGTGTACGGCTACCTCGCGCTGGAACAGGGCGCGCTGCTGTTTGCCTCGCCCTTCCTGCTGCTGGTGGGCGCCTGCCTGCTGGCCGGCTACCTCGCGCTGGCGCGCCGCTACTGGTTCCGGATTCCGTTCCGCGGGATCGCCCTGGCCCTGGCCTGCTACCTCGGCGCGGTCATCCTCGCGCTGCGCTGAAGGCGGCGCGCACGCGCGGCGCGAGCAGGAACAGCAACAGTCCCGCCAGCACCACGCCCGCGGACGCCAGCCGCAGGCCGCCGATCCGTTCGTGGAACACCAGCATGGACGTCAGCATCGCCACCGGCGGCACCAGCAGGCTGACCGGGGCCACGGTGGACGCCGGATATTTGCGCAGCAGCGAGTTCCACACCCAGTAGCCGAAGATGGTCGTCACGTAGGACTGGAACAGTACCGAGAACACGGTCGATCCGTTCGCGTCGCGCACCAGCGCGGCGAATGGCGCGCCGCCCTTCGCCAGCCAGGTCAGCGCGAACAGGGGCAACACGGCGAACGCGCCGGACCAGATCACGAAGGCGAACATGTCGTCCGGCCGATAGCGTCGCACCAGCAGATTGCACAGGCTCCAGCACAGGGCCGCAGCCACCACCATCAGCGCCGCGCCGAGCGGCATCGAGCCGTCCGTCGACGCAAGGATGCCGATCAGGCCCAGGAAGGCAAGGAAGATCGCCAGCACCTGCGGCGGCGCGATCCGCTCGCCGAAAAAGACCGCCGCCAGGATGATCGTGAAGAAGGCGCTGAACTGGAGCAGCAGCGACGCCAGCCCCGCGGCGATGCCCATGAAGATCGCCATGTTCACCATACCCCACAGCCCGAGGCCGAACAGCAGGCCGTAAGCGCCGACCACCCGCAGCGGCAGCGCCGGGCGGCGCACGAAGAACACCAGCGGCAGGCTGCAGAACAGGAAGCGCAGCGCCGTGAGCAGGAAAGGATCGACGGTCGCCAGCCCCGTCTTGATCACCGAAAAATTCGCGCCCCAGATCACGGCCACGCCCAGCGCCAGCAGCAGATCGTTCCTCTTCATGCTCGTCCTCCTTGCATTGGAAGGACCAGCATAGCGGCCGCCGCCGGCGCGGGAAAACGATAAATATGCTACTGTGATGGTGAGTCCAAGTCACCACACGCCATGTCCCTTCCCTCGCTGCGCAACCTGCAGGTGTTCGAAGCCGCTGCCCGGCACCAGAGCTTCCGCGCCGCCGCCGACGCGCTGTTCCTGACGCACGGCGCGGTCAGCCGCCAGGTGCGCGCGCTGGAAGCGGAACTGGGCGTGCAGCTGTTCCTGCGCACCGGCCAGCGCGTGGTGCTGACCGAGCAGGGCAAGCGCCTGCAGTCCGCCGTCGCCGCGGGCCTGCGCCTGATGACGGATGCCACCGCCGAACTGCGCCGGCACGCAGTGCGCCACCCGACCCGGCTCACCGTCACCCTCCTGCCTTCCTTCGCGACGCGCTGGCTCATGGCGCGCCTGCCGCAGTTCCACGAACAGCATCCGGAGATCGCAGTCGAAGTCATCGCCACGATCAACCTGCTCGATCTCGCGGCGGAGAACGTCCAGCTCGGCATCCGCTACGGCGAGGGCCGCTGGGCCGGCGTGGTGGCCGAGAAGCTGGCGACCGAGCGGCTCTTTCCCGTCACCGCGCCGGGCGGGATCCTGCGCCGCAAGCGCCTCCCACGCAGCGCGCGCGAGCTGCTCGACTTTCCGCTCCTGAATCCCGCGGAAGGGTGGGACCGCTGGTTCCGCCGCGCAGGCGTGATCGGCGCGCCGGCGCATCCGGGCCCCACCTACAGCGACGGCGCACTTCTGCTGCAGGCGGCAGAGGCCGGCCACGGCGTCGCCCTGGGCCGCGAGCTGCTGGTCGCCGATGCGCTGGCCGCCGGCACGCTCACCCGCCTGCCCGGCCCGGCGCTGCAATCGCGCCGCGCCTACTACCTGATCTATCCCGCCAACCAGGCACTCACGCCCGCCGCGCAAGCCTTCGCCTGCTGGCTGCGGGAGGCGATGAGCGCCACATCCGATTCCGCGTCATGAAGAAGACCTCCATCCTGTTTGTCTGCATGGGCAATATCTGCCGCTCGCCCACGGCCGAAGGCGTGTTCCGGGCCCGCGCCGAAGCAGCCGGCCTGGCCCACGCCCTGCACATCGACTCCGCCGGGACGCACGACTATCACATCGGCGAGGCGCCCGACCGCCGCAGCATCGCCCACGCCGCGCGGCGCAAGGTGGATCTGTCCACACTGCGCGCACGCGAAGTGGAAGCGGCGGACTTCGCACGCTTCGACTTCGTGCTGGCCATGGACCACGACAATCTCGCACGCCTGCACGCCATCTGTCCGGCGGACTTGCGCCACAAAGTGCGCTTGTTCATGGAGTTTGCGGCGGACCATCCTTCGCGCGTCGTGCCCGATCCCTACTACGGCGGCGCGGCCGATTTTGAAACCGTGTTGGATTATGTGGAGGCAGCCAGCGACGGGCTGCTCGCGCATCTGCGCCAGTGTGCGGATTGACACGCGGTTGTCCGGATGCGGACAGCGCGCGCGCCGAAAACCCCGGTAACGCAGGCGTTTTGAGCATGGCACAGGGCTTGCATTAGTGATGCACGGGCGACTTCCCGCCCGCCAATCACTGATAGGAGCCCACATGTCCATGTATCGCCTCTTCAAGAGCTGCCTCGCGGTTTTTACGATCAGCGCCGGCCTCTCCGCCGCGCCGGCCGCGCACGCCGAGCGTGGCCCTGCTACGCCGGAAGAACAAGCCCGCGTCATCGCGCTCGCCGCCGTCGCCGACAAGGATCCTCTGGCCGCCATGACCTCGCCCGAAGGCCGCTGGTTCATGAAATGGTCGGATGACGTCCCCGACTACAACTTCGGCCCCGACAAGGGCGCCTTCCTCCTGATGAACAACGCCAAGGGCGACCTGCGCCGTGTCGTGCGCTTCCAGCACGACCTGAGCTCCGCCGTGTTCCAACTCGAGCATCAGATTCACGATCCGCAGAAGAACCCCGCCGACTTCGATGCCAAGACCATCGCGGCGCTGAAAGGCCTGCTGCACGCCTACGAGACCATGCTGACCACGCATCCGGACATCCGCGCGCCGCAGCTGGACGAAGCCATCGCCGCCCGCGACAAGGGCACGCTGGCCGACTTCGTGAAGGCCCTGCCACCGATGCCGCCACGTTGAAAGGTCGATCCATGCGCTTCCCGATCATCGTCATCGGCATGCTGCTAAGCGGCGTGCTGCTGCAATCGCCCCCGGCGAATGCCGCCGATGCGCCGACGCCGAGCGACCGCCTGATCGCGGAGGTCGCCGCCCGCAACCAGCTGATGCCGAACCTGGAGGAGATGTGCGACGGCATCGGCCCGCGCCTGACCGGCTCGCCCCAGCTGCGCCTCGCCCAGGAGTGGGCCATGGCCAAGCTGAAGGCCTACGGCGCGGTCAACGTGCACCTGGAACCCTACGACATGGGCCGGCCGTGGCTGCGCGGCGCCGCGCACGCGCGCCTGCTGAACGCCAATGGCCTCACCCTGAACATCGCGCAAAAGGCATGGACCACCGGCACGCCGGGCAAGGTGCGCGCCGACGTCGCGCTCCTCAACGTGAAGACCCTGAGCGAACTACGCGCGGCAGCGCCGGCCCTCAGGGGCAAGATCGTGTTGGCGGTATCCGACGTCAAGCCGAACGACCAGGAGCGCCAGCACATAGCCGAATTCGACGCCGAGGCGGACCGTATCGTCGACCAGGCCGGGTTCGCCGGACTGCTGCTGATCGCCAACCGCGGCGACGGCCTGCTGGACATGTGGGGCGGCAGCAACTCCCGCTACCAGCATCGGGTGGCGATCATCACGCGCGAGCACGCGGCCATGCTGCAGCGCCTGCTGGCGCGCGGCGTCGTGCCCAGGCTGGAACTGGAGCTCACGGGCCACTTCGGCAGCAAGCCGATCCAGGCCTATAACGTGGTGGCCGATATCCCGGGAGCCGACAACCCGGATGAAATGGTGATCCTCGGCGTACACCAGGATTCCTTCGACCTGAGCACCGGCGCCACCGACAACGGTGCGGGCACCGTGGTCGCGCTGGAGGTCGCGCGCGCCATGCTCGCCCAGAACCTCAAGCCCAAGCGGACCTTGCGCATCGTGCTGTTCTCCGGCGAGGAGCAAGGGCTCTGGGGCAGCCAGGCCTACGTGGCCGCGCACCGGGCCGAACTGGACAAGATCCAGGCCGTGCTGGTGCAGGATGCCGGCGCCGGCCGCGTCCAAGGCTTTCCCGACATGAAGGTCGACGCGTGGTACGACGCGATGAACGCGGCGGTGGCAGGCGCCGCGCCGGTCGGTCCGCTGGAAGTCGTCTACGGCACGCTGAACGGTTCGGATCAGGTCAGCTTCTTCAAACAGGGTATTCCGGCTTTCGGCGCCGTGCAGGATCTGCGCGACTACCGTGAGCATACCCATCACAGCGACATCGACACCGTCGATCGTGTGGTGCCGGCCGATCTGGTCCAGGGCGCCCAGGCCATGGCCGCCACGGCGTGGGGCCTGTTGAACGGGCCGCGGATTCCCCATCAGCACAATTGACTTTTGCTCCGTGTTCACAGCATGATGGAGAGATAACAATAATCAATTCTTAACATCAGCCACAATCCACGGAGATAGAAAAGATGAAGACAACGTTCCGCTTCGCCGCCGCCGCGCTGATGCTGATCGGCGCCCAGGCCCAGGCCATCACCTACGGCACCCAGGACGGCAACAAGCATCCGGCAGTCGGCGCGCTGGTGGACTACGACAGCCACGGCACCGCCTACGCGTTCTGCACCGGCACCCTGATCAGCCCGACGGTGATGCTGACCGCCGCGCACTGCAATCCGGGCGTGCCGACGGTGAAGGTGACCTTCGAGAGCAAGGTGGTGAACGCGGCCGTGATGTACGTCGGCCGCTACATCGCGCACCCGGGCTACAACGCCGCGCAGAACGACCCGCACGACATCGCGGTCGTGGTGTTCGACCAGCCGGTCGAAGGTATCGCCCCGGCGCGCCTGCCGACGCAGGGCCTGTTCGACACGCTCAAGAAGAACAACCTGCTGAACAACAGCCACTACACGGCGGTGGGCTTCGGCGGCCAGGAGCGCTCGTTCGACGGCAAGGGCTGGACCATCAAGTACGAAGACACCCGCGAGTGGTCGGTGTCCGGCTTCGGCGCGCTCAACGACGCCTGGCTGCGCCTGTCGCAGAACAACGCCACCGGCGACGCCGGCACCTGCTACGGCGACTCGGGCGGCCCGAATTTCTTGGGCGCGGCCGACGGCGAGACCAACATCATCGCCGGCACCACGATCACGGGCGACACGCCCTGCGTGCAAAGCAACGTGATCTACCGCCTCGATACCAAGTCGGCGCGCGACTTCCTGAAGGACTACGTGGCTTTGCCGTAACAAGCGCCCGCCATCCCGAAGGCAGCTCCGGCTGCCTTTTTTTGTGCGCATTCGATTGCGCCATCGTCCCGCAACAGAAAACTCACCAATTACCACATTTCGCTGGCTTTTCTACAAATATCAGACAAAATAGTCGTTGACCAGCGTAAATTTTCAACCATATAGTTTCCGCCGATCATCAGTTGTTACATAACAAAAGCGACAACTGGGCACAATCTCACAAAGATTCACGCCCGCAGAGAGGAGACAACAATGGATGCACTGCGCGCCCTGCGGTTATCGCACCGCTTGGGGATGCTGATCGCTATTTTTTCGGTCGGCTTCATCTTCTTCGGCATCTGGTCGATGCGCACCCTGAACGAACTCAAGGTGAACGGTCCCGTCTACGGCGAGATCGTCCAGGGCAAAGACCTGATCGCCGACGTCCTGCCGCCCCCCGCCTACATCCTTGAATCCTATCTGGTGTCCTACCAGATCATGGAGGAGACGGAAGCGGCCGCGCGGCGCCAGCTGGCCGAGCGCCTGAAGGCCTTGAAGGCGGATTTCGACACCCGCCACGCGTACTGGAACAAGCAGGCCCTGCCCAGCGACATCGCCGACGCGCTGCTGCGCAAATCGCACGCGCCGGCGCTGGAGTTCTATCGCATCGCCTCCAACGAGTTGCTTCCGGCCGCGGACCAGGGCGACCACGAACGCATGGCGGCGGCGATGCAGCGCATGAAACAGCAATACGAAGCGCATCTGGCGGCGATCAACAGCGTGGTCGACCTCACCACCAAGCACAACGACGCCATCGAGAGCGGCGCCAAAGCCCGTTCGGACGCGGTGACCGGTCTGCTGATCGGCGTGCTGATTGTGTCGCTCGCCATCGGCATCACGGGCGCCTTCCTCATCAGCCGCAGCATCACGGGGCCGCTCAACGACGCGGTCGAAGCGGCCGAGGTCGCCGCGGCGGGCGATTTCACCAATTCCATCGACGACCGCTTCGACGACGAGCCGGGCCGCCTGCTGCGGGCGCTGCGCGCGATGAACGAGAACCTGTCGCGCACGCTGGCCCAGGTGCGCGCCACCTCGGAGACCATGACCAGCGCCACGCGCGAGCTCGCCGCAGGCAACCTCGACCTGTCCGCCCGCACCGAGGCACAGGCCAGCTCGCTGGAAGAAACGGCCTCCGCCATGGAAGAACTGACCGCGACCGTCAAGCAGAACGCCGAGAACGCCGGCCACGCCAACCAGCTGGCCGCCTCGGCCTGCCAGGTCGCGGCCGACGGCGGCGAAGTGGTGCGGCAGGTGGTGGACACCATGGGCGAGATCAAGGGCAGCTCGGCGAAGATCGTCGACATCATCGGCGTCATCGACGGCATCGCGTTCCAGACCAATATCCTCGCCCTGAACGCCGCCGTGGAAGCGGCCCGCGCCGGCGAGCAGGGCCGCGGCTTCGCCGTGGTCGCCTCGGAGGTGCGTAATCTCGCCCAGCGCTCGGCGGCGGCAGCCAAGGAGATCAAGGCCCTGATCGGCAATTCGGTGGAGAAGGTCGAATCCGGCAGCCGCCTGGTGGACGCGGCCGGCGCCAGGATGACGGAGATCGTCGCGGCGATCCGCCAGGTGACCGACATCGTCACCGAGATCGCGGCCGCCAGCCAGGAACAGCGCGACGGCATCGAAGAGGTCAACCGCGCCGTCAGCCAGATGGACCAGACCACGCAACAGAACGCGGCCCTGGTCGAAGAGGCGGCGGCCACCGCCGGCGCCATGCAGGAGCAGGCGGACCAGCTGCTGCAAGCGGTGTGCGTGTTCAAGCTGACGCACGCCGCCGCGCCAGCGATGACGCGGCCCGGGCCGCGCCCGACGGTGCGCCCGGCGCTCGCGCGTCCGGCCCGGCAAGCCGAACTGGCCGAGGCCTGACATGCGCCGCCTGATCTGCGCATTCGCGCTCGCAGCCGCCAGCGCCGCCGCCGTGGCGGACGAGTTGGCATACAACGCCGGGATCACCAGCGACTACCGCTACCGTGGGATTTCGCAATCGCGCCTGCAACCGGCGCTGCAGGGTGGGGCCGACTATACGGACAGCGCCAGCGGCCTGTATGCGGGCACATGGCTGTCCACGATCCGCTGGACCAGCGACGCGGGCGGCGGCGGCCACGCGGAATGGGATGTGTATGCGGGCCGGCGCGGCGAGCTGGCGCCGGGCCTCGCCTACGACGTCGGCGTGCTGGGCTACATCTACCCCGCCAACGGGCTCGGGAAAGTCAGCGGGTTCGTCAACGCCAACACGGGCGAGGTCTATGGGCAGCTCGGCTATGGACTCGCGTATGCGAAATACTCGCACGCCGTCACCAACCTGTTCGGCGTGCCGGACAGCCGCGGCAGCGGCTACCTCGACCTTGGCGCCAACGTGCCGCTGAACGACAGCCTCACCCTCAACCTGCACGCGGGACGCCAGACCGTGCGCCATACCGCCGCGGCCAGCTACAACGACTGGAAGCTGGGCGTGACCGCCACCTTCTCCGGCACCAGCCTTAGCCTGGCCGTGATCGGGACCAGCGCGGACACGACCTTCTACGCGTCGCCCGCCAACGGCAGGTTCCTCGGCAAGCGGGCGTTGGTGCTCGGCGTGACCAGGACCTTCTGAGCGTCTAGCGGGCCGCCTCGACCACCCAGGCGCGGATCTGGCCTTCGATCGGCCCGTCGCCATAACGCCGGCGCAGGGCGGCTGCGGCGGCGTCGGTGGCGCGCGCGAGTGCGTCCGGGCCGAGCCGTTCCAGTTCCGCCCGCAGCGGTGTGCCCTGGCAGTAGCCGAAGGCCGCATCGTGGGCTGAAGGGGCGCGCGCGGTGAACGCCAGCGGTTCGATCCGCGGCGCCGCCGTGAACCCGCCCGCACGCAGCTGCGCGGCGATCTGCTCGCCGTCGAAATAGCCGTGCGGGATGCGTGGCATGAAGCGCGGCGGTTCCTCGGGGAACAGCGCATCGAGCTCGCGTTGGATCACGTGCACGAAATGGTTCTCTTCGATCCGGTCCCACACGCTGAAAAAGAAGCGGCCGTCTTCCCGCAACAGGCGCCGCGCCTCGGCGTAGGCCGCCGGCTTATCGGGGAAGAACATGGCGCCGAATTGACAGGCGACGACGTCGAACGCGCCGTCCTCGAATGGCAGCGCAAGCGCATCGGCCTGCTGCCAGCGCACGGCTCGCTCCGGCAGACGGCGCCGCGCTTCGTCGAGCATGGCCTGATTGAGGTCGGTGGCGGTCAGCTCGGCTTCGGGCGGCAGCTCCGCCGCCAGCGCGCGGGTGAGCACCCCGGTGCCCGCCGCCGTTTCCAGCACCGCGGCGGGCTTTGCAGCGGCGACCCGCGCCGCCATGTCGCGCGCATATGGCGCGAAGATCATGGGCACCATGTACCGCTCATAGAGCTCGGGAATCGACCCGACGAATGCCGTATCACTCATGTCCGCCTCCCCGCATGTCTGGCTAACGCATCATCGTAATCCCGTTTCGAAACATCTCGTCGCACTCCATCTTGACCAACACCATTTGGTCCGGTCAGGTCAAAACGACAAGATACAGAAATTGGATGAGGATTGTCGCCGTGCCCGACCTGCCCCTCTACAGGCTTGACATCATTGGCCATGCCGAGGCACACTTCCCGCTCCATTCAACTTCGACAAAGGAGACGCCCATGTCCACGCCGGATACCGCCTTCTTGTCGGCCGCCTGACCGCACCCACCGTCCGCACGCTGTGACGGGCGCGCGGCAAGCGCGCCGACCTTCCGCCACCTCATGATTCGCGCCGCATTTGGCGGCGTGTCCGCGCGCGCCTGCGCGCCACCTTGACGGATACGACACAGAAATGATCGACATCGACTTCGGCGCCTTGCGCCGTGTTGGATTGACGCCGCACATCGCGGCACAACTGGCGGACGCCGAACCGCCCCTGCAAACCGCCCGCGTGACCGAGGTCCAGCGCTCCCGGCTGACCCTGCATAGCGGCATGCACACCGCCCCGGTACCCGGCATCGCCGTCGGCGACTGGGTGCTGGTACGCGAAACGGGTGGCACCTGCATGGTGGAACGTATCCTGGAACCGCTCACACGCCTGACCCGCCGCACCGGTACCCAGCGCCAGGTTCTGGCCACCAACGTGGACACCGCCCTGCTGGTGATGGGACTGGACCTGGACTTCAACCTGCGCCGGCTGGAGCGCTATCTCGCGGTCGCGCAAGCCTGCCACGTCGCCCCCGTGGTGGTGCTGACCAAGGCCGATCTTGGCGCCGACGCGCAGGAAAAGGCGCAGCGGGTGCCCGCGCGCCTGCCGGCCGCCGTGCCGATTCTCGTTGTGAACGCCACCGATGCCCGAACGCGCGAGATCCTCGCGCCCTGGACAGGTGCGACGCAAACCCTGGTGCTGCTGGGTGCCTCGGGCGCGGGCAAGTCCACCTTGACCAACGTGCTCAGCGGAAGCCAGCAGTGCACCGGCGCCATCCGGGCCGACGATGGCCGCGGACGGCATACGACCACGGCGCGCTCGCTGCACTTGTGTCCCGACGGCGCGTGCATCATCGACACGCCTGGGCTACGGGCCTGGCAGCCGGACGCCGATGAGGACGCGATAACGGCGGCGTTCACGGACATCGATGAACTGGCCAGCCACTGCCGCTTCCCCGACTGTCGGCACGACACCGAGCCTGGTTGCGCGGTGCGCGGCCTGATCGATCCCGACCGTTTGCTGAATTACCGCAAGCTGCTGCGCGAAGCGCGGCGGTCCGTACAGACGCCTCTGGAGCGGCAGCAGGAACTCGCCAAGTGGAAGGTCTTGATGCGCGCTGCCGCCGCGCGCAACCGCGACAAGCGCCGCTGAAAAAAAACGGCAGCCGAGGCTGCCGTTCTTGTTTGCGCCGTGACGCGAATTACTCGCCGTCGCCGTGCGGGATCTCCTCGGAAGGAGCCGCCTCGGTCGCCATCGAGGCACGCTCTGCATCCAGCAGGGCCTTGC
>DASRUW010000314.1:0-7847 GCA_035655255.1 Telluria sp.
CGCCTGGTGTTCTACTGCTCCAATCCTCTTTGCCGCAAGGCGCCCCAGGCGGCCCGGCGGGCGCGCGCGATGGGCTATCGCAACGTACAAGTGCTGGCCGCCGGCATCGTGGGGTGGACCGACGCCGGGTTGCCGGTCGAACCGGCAGCGGAGCCGGCGTCCTGACGACGGCTCGATCTGAACTTCGCCTTCCTATGCTTGCAGGGGCGCAGACGATGCGCGCTCCCATTGCCGAGCTACGTCATCGACCGGCCGGAAACCGGCGCCAGCCCGGCGACTCAAAAACCCGCTTCGCGCCGGAACAGTCCAAGCGCGCTCTGGACATAGCGCAGCGCCGGCGCCGTCCAGCGCCCGGAGATCACGACCTTGCCGCGCCAGGTATGCTGCGCCGCGGCCGCGCCCGATTCCAGCGGCTTGAGCGTCACGCGATAGACGGGCCGTTCCGGATACAGTTCCCCATGCTTTTCGCGCGCCACCACGCTGCCGCCGAACAGGGTGGCGAGCTCGGGCTCGGGCAGCACGCGCGTCGCGTCGGCATCGATGCTGACGACCTTCAGCGCGACCACCGGGCCGCCGGGACTGTCCGAATAGAATTTCGCGGTGTCGCCCGGTCCCAGGTGGCGCACATCGTCCTCGTCCACGTACGCCACCGCCAGCTCCCCGCCGTCGCCCACCAGCCGCGCCAGGGGTTCGTCGGCGCTCAGCCAGGCCCCCGGACGCAGCTCGGGCTGCACGTCGCGCAGCACGCCGGAGAAGGGCGCGACCGGCGCGTAGCGGGCGGCATCGGCCTGGACCGCCGCCATCTCCGCCTTCGCGGCGCCCAGCTTCTCGTTGGCAACCTGCCACTGGGCCTGCAGGTCCTTGTCGAAGGCGCCGGCCGTCGCCAGCCAGCGCATGCTTTGCGTGCGCGCGGCCGCGCTGGCGCGGCGGCTGGCCAGGTCGGGCGAGCTCATCTTCATGAGGACGGTGCCGGCCGTCACGTGCTGGCGCTCGCCGACCGGCAGCGCCTCCAGCCGGGCGTGCGGGGGCGCGTAGATGACGAGCTGCTCCGCGGGCCGCAGCAGGGCCCCGGCGGACAGGCGCGCCGGCAGCGGCACCACCAGCAGCGCGGCCACGACCAGCCCGAGCAGGATGCTGCGCCGGGTGCGCGCCTGGCCGCGCAGCTCCGGCCACATGCGACGCCACACGGCCAGCTCCCGGAATAGCGGCAACAGCACGAACCAGCCGATCTCCACGGCGAACAGCAGCAGGCCCACGGCCTTGATAAAGAAGGCGTACACGAGGGCCGCGATGCCCAGGAACACGACCAGCCGGTACACCCAGGTCGCGTAGGCGAACAGGATCAGTGCGTTGCGCCGCGCGCGCGGGAACACTTCCGGCGCCGGCAAGCCGAGGCCGAACAGGCGCTCGCGCAGGTCCCAGCGCGCCAGGGCGAAGGCGCGCGCATGCAGGTTCGGCATCTCGAGCCAGTCCGACAACAGGAAGTAGCCGTCGAAGCGCATGAAAGGGCTGATGTTGATGGCCACGCTGGCGACCCAGGTCGTCGTCGCCAGCAGGAAGGCGAGCGATTTCGGCACGCCTTCCGGCAGCAGCGCCCAGGCCAGCGTCGACCAGGCGGCGACGGCCAGTTCGGTCAGCACGCCGGCGGCCACCACGGCCAGGCGCTGGCGCCGTCCGGTCAGTTTCCAGACGTCGTTCGTGTCCGTGTAGGCCACCGGCCACAGCACGAGGAAGGCCACGCCCATGGTCGGCACCTTGCAGCCGAGGCGCTTGGCGGTGAAGGCATGGCCCAGTTCGTGCAGCGCCTTGACCGCCGCCAGCGCCACGCCGTAACTGGCCAGTCCCGACCAGCTCAGGGTGTCGACCATGGTCGCGGCGAAGCGGTCCCATTGGCGATAGACCTCGACCGCGCCCCAGGCGAACGCGCCCAGCGTCAGCAGCAGGAACGTGCGCGAATACAGCCAGTCGAGCCGCGGCGCCCAGCGGCCCAGCCAGCGGTCCGGCTTGAGCAGCGGCAGGCGGAAGAACAGGTAGTTGTGCAGCAGCCACTTCCAGGCGCTGCCGCGCCGCTTCTGCAAGCCGGCGGCGAGCGTGGCCGCGCTGCCGGGCGCGGGGCGCAGCAACTGGTTATCGCTGAGGAACTCGACCACCTCGAGCACCTCGTCGACCGACATCTGGAGCGTGGTTTCGGCGCCGACGCTGGCCGCCACCTCGGCCGCGTTGCCAAGGTGCCAGCGCGAGAGCACCTCGAAAGTCGGCCAGTCGATCTGGAAGAACTGGTTGCGCACCGGGTCGTGCAGCGTATGGCTGGGCTGGCCGTCCGCCAGCGCCGGACCCGGCAGCAGGGCCAGTTCTTCGCGCAGGGGCGGCAGGACGAGGGAGGACAGCGCAGTCAGCATGAATCAGAGACCGAGGTGCTGGCGGATGGTGGCCAGCGGCCGGCGCACGATCCAGTAGATGAGCGGAACCCGGTCTCCGCTGATCTTGACCGTGCCCTTGGCGCCGACCCGCTGCGCGGTCGGCGCGTCGAGCCTGGCGCGCACGCGGAAGGCGAAGCTGCCGTCCGGCCGCGGCACGGCGTCGTGGGCCAGGTAGCGCACCCGCGCCGACAGTGCCGACAGCGGGCTGGCGGCCAGGTAGAGCTCGACCGGCGCGCCGTCCGGCAGGGCGATGGCGTCGCCGATCGGCAGCCAGGCCTCCACTTCGACGTCGCCCGGCGTGGCGATGCGCATGATGCGCTCGCCCGTCTGCACCGGCCGCCCCACCCATTCGCTGGGGTCGTCGAACAGCGCGATGCCGTCCTGGGGTGACGTCACGCGGGCGCGTTCGATCTGGTCGTTCAGGTAATCCGCTTCCGTGCGTTTCTCGGCGATCTTGCCCAGCAGCAGAGCGAGCTGGGCTTTGGACTTGGTGTCGGACACGGCCTGCTGTTCGAATTGCCGGTACTCGGCGTGCGCCGCCGCCAGCGACTGGTCGGCCACAGCGCGCCGTGCGTCGAGCGAGGCTTCGTCGAAGTTGAACAGGGCTTGGCCGGCCTTGACCGTCTGGTTGGGCTGCACCTGGAACTGCCCGATCACGCCGTCCACCGGCGCGCGGATCACCACGGGATGGGCCGAGACGAGTTCGGCCGGGGCCAGCACGGACAGGTGCACCGGAAACAGCAGGGCCGCCAGCACGGCCAGCGCCAGGCCGGTGCGCCGCTGCTTCCACCACGGCGCCTCGGCTTTGGGCGCGAGCGCCTGGCGCAGGCGGGCCCAGGACCAGCGCGGGCGCGGGGTGCGCGCCAGCCAGGCGTGGTGCCAGGCGTGGATCCATTCGTCGAGCAGGGCGCTGTCCGCTTCCGCCCACGGCTCCTCGCCGGCCAGCAGGAGGCCGCCACTGGCGGGCGGGCCGAAGGGAAGCCAGAGCGCATGCGCCGGCAGCCACTCCGCCCACTCGCCCGCGAGCGCGTCCGGCAGGTCGAAGGCGGTGACGGCGCACGGCTCGGCCACGGCCGCGCGCAGGTGACGGCAGGCCTGGTCCAGCCACTGCGCATACGGCGCGTTCGCTTCCGGCTCGATCACGCCGGACAGCGCGGTCACGCCGGTGTCGGCGAACCACAGCGCGGCCTGGCGGTAGGCGCACAGGTGGCGGGTGTCGTTGACCGCCATGAAGGCCAGTTCCGCGCTGCTGCCCGCCGTCCGCGCGCGCCGTGTCAGGCCGATCAGCTGAAGCAGGGGATCGGCCTTGGCCGGCGGGTCCATCATCATGTTCATGTGTTACTTAATTCCTCCGCGCGTTTCGCCAGCCGCTCGAGCAGGCCGGCGTGCCGCGCTTGCGCCGCCGCGGCGTGGCGGATCTGTTCGCTCAGGCCCGTCCGTCCCGCCTGGGGCCGTCCGTTCGCGTCTGGCCGGGCAGTCTCGCCCACCTTCACCTTGAACGTCGTGACCACCTCGTGGCCCTGGCTGTCGCGGGCGACGACCTTGATCGACAGTTCGCCGCGCACGCCCTTGGGCGGATTGACCACGAACTTGCCGCGCGCCGCATCGAAGGCTACCCAATTGGGCAGCGCTTGTCCATTGGCCTGTTGCGCCGACAACTGGATGACGGCTGTCGGCGACGTGTGGGCGAAGGCGTCCGCCGGGACATTGATGGTGGTCGGGCCGGACGACGCGGACACGGTCTGGTCGGACATGCCGCGATTGAGCACCAGGGCATCGCCTCCGCCTTGCGAGGAATTCATGACCACCACCTGGAAGTGATCGCCGCCGCCCTGCGTGAGGACGAGCTGCGCCGGCGCGGCCGGGCTTCCGGCGCTGCTGGCCGGCGTGGCCGGGGTGGCCGGGGGGGCGCCGACCGGGTTGACCGGAGCCGGCACCGTGGTCGACGTGACCGCCGGCGCCGTGACGACCGGCGCCCCCAGGACCGGCTGCGATGTCGGCGACAGGAAGGTAATGGTCGGTGCGCTCGGCGTGTTCGTGGCGGGGCTGCCGGCATTCGGGTTGGCGGCCGGCACCTGCTGCACCGGCGGCGTGGGCGGCGTTACCACCACCGGCGGCTGGGGCGGCGGGACGGCGCTCACCCGCAGCGAGCCCGAACCGGTGCTCGTGTTGCCCGCCGTGTCGGTGACGGCGGCGCTCACTTCGAACGTGCTGCCGGCGACCAGGGCCAGCGTGCCGCTGAGCGGTGTGGCCGTGCCCAGGTTCAGGCTCCAAGTCCCGCCGCTGGGCGTGACGGCGTAGGTCGCCCCGCCAACCGTGACGGTCATGTGCTCGCCGGCCGCGACGCTGGCCGTGCCGGTCAGCGTCGGCGTCGCGCTGGTCGACTCCTGCGGCGCGACGGTCGGCGCTACCGGCGCCGTGGCGTCGATGGTGTAGGCGTGGCTGGCGGCCGGCCCGTCCTGGCCCGCGACGTCGGTCACCTTCAGCATCAGCGTGCCGCTGCCGTTCAGCGTCACGCCGGACCAAGCGAGGGTGGTGCCGGACACCTTGCCCGTGATGTCCGTCCACGTGGCGCCGCCATCGAGCGAGCCCCAGACCTTGTCGCCGGACGCGAGCGCGGCGCTCAGGGTCGCGCCGATGGTCTGGGCGCCGTTCTTCGTGATGAAGTCGGTGGCACTGGCGCCGGTGTCGTCCGACAGGGACAGGCCGCCGAAGCTGATGGTGGGGGCTGCATTGACCAACACATAGGCGGCGGAGAACACGGAGGATTCGTTGCCGGCGCGGTCGGCGACCTTGACCTGGAGCGTATTGCTGCCAGTTAGCGTCTGGCCGGCGAGGGACCAAGTGCCGGAGCCGGCGCTGGCCTGCGCGGCGCTCCAAGTGGTGCCGTTGTCGAGCGAGACGTACACGGTCTCGCCGGCGCCGAGCGGAGCGGCCAGCGCGCCGCTGATGGTCTGCGCCGACGCCGAGGTGACGAGGTCGGTGCTGCTGGCGCCGGTATCGTTGGAGAAAGCCGCCGACGTCGCGCCCGCCGGCGCCGTGCCGTCGATCGTGTAGGCCTGGGTGGCGATCGCGTTCTGGTTCCCGGCGATGTCGGTGACCTTGAAGACCAGGACGTTGCTGCCGCTGAGCGCAACGTCCTTCCAGCTCAGGGCGGTGCCGGTGATGCTGGCGTTCAGGTTGGTCCAGGTGGCGCCGCCGTCGGTCGAGCCCCACACGGTTTCGGTCGCGGCCGGCGCGGCGCCGAGCGTGCCGGTGATGGTCTGCACGGCCGTCCTGGTGACGAAGTCCGTCGCGCTCGCGCCGGTGTCGTCCGAGAAGGCCAGGCCGCTCAGCGAGTTCACCGGCGCGGTGCCCTGGATGGTGTAGGCCTGGCTCGAGACGGCGCCATCGTTGCCGGCGCTGTCCTTGACCTTGAAGGCCAGGGAGCTGCTGCCGGAAAGCTTGACCGCCCAGCTCAGATGGGTGCCCGCGACGCTGCCGGTGATGTCGGTCCAGGTGATGCCGCCGTCGGTCGATCCGTACACCACGTCGCCCGAAGCCGGCGCCGCGCTGAGGGTTGCGCTGACGGTCTGGTCCTGGACATTGGTGATGAAGTCGGTGCTGCTGGTGCCGGTGTCGTTCGACAGGGCGAGGCTGCCGAAGGTGATCGTCGGCCCGCTCGTGTCGAGCGTGTACGCCTGGCTGGTGACGGCGCCGGTGTTGCCGGCGGCATCGCTCACCTTCAGTTGCAGGGTGTTGGCGCCGCTGAGCGTGACGCCGGTCCAGCTCAGCGCCGTGCCGGAGACCTTGTTCGTGATATCGGTCCACGTGGCGCCGCCGTCGAGCGAGCCCCATACCACGTCGCCCGTGGCCGGCGCGGCGCTCAGGGTGGCGCTGATGGTCTGCGCCGCCGTCGCGGTGACGAAGTCGCTGCTGCTCGTGCCGGTGTCGGCGGACAGGGCGAGGTTGCCAAAGCCGATCGTGGGCGCCGCGGTATCGTAGACGTAGGCCTGGCTGGTGACGGCGCCATCGTTGCCGGCGTTGTCCGTCACCTTCAGCTCGAGCGTGCTGCTGGTGGTCAGGTTGGCGCCGTTCCAGGTCAACGTCGTGCCGGTGATCTTGCCGGTGATGTTGGTCCAGGTGACGCCGCCGTCCAGGGAGCCGTAGACGGTGTCGGTGCCGGCCGGGGCCGCGCTCAGGGTGGCTGTGATTGTCTGGGACGCCGCGGACGTGATGAAGTCGGTGGCGCTGGTCCCGGTATCGTTCGAGAATGCGAGGTTGCTGAAGACGACGGCCGGTGCCGTCGTGTCGATCACGATCGCCTTGTTGGCGCCGAGCGAGCCGCTGGCGGCGGGGGCGGCCAGGCTGAGGTCGGCGTCCAGGTGGACGCCGCCGCTGTCCTTGATGGTGCCGCCATTCAGGGCCAGCGCGCCGGCCGAGGCGTAGTCCAGGTCGGCCGTGTTTTCGCCCGCGCCGACCGTGTAGGTGAACACGAGTGTGGTGCTGCCCGAACCGCTGGTGTAGGTCGCCGT
The DNA here is from genome assembly GCA_035655255.1 of Telluria sp. Lineage (GTDB taxonomy): Bacteria > Pseudomonadota > Gammaproteobacteria > Burkholderiales > Burkholderiaceae_D > Telluria. The sequence goes on from DASRUW010000314.1 coordinate 6,935, forward strand.
GCCGCCGTCGCCCAGGGCCAGCGAGGGCGTGCCGCCGCTGGTGTCGACGGTGACCGCCTTGCTGAAGGTGAGCGTGATGCTGACCGTGTCGCCGGCATTGTAGATCCCGTCGGCCGTGCTGGCGCTGACGTCGAGCACGGTCGGCTGGGTGCCGTCCACGTTGACCGCGGCGGTGCTGCCGACGCTGTTGAGCGTCAAGGTGGCGTCGTTGCCGGCCGCGTCCCGGAGCGTACCGCCGTTGGCGCCGAGGGAACCGACCGTGATGCCCGTGCTGTCCTGTACTCCGCCGCCGACGACGTAGCGGAAGGTGAGCGCGCCGGTGCCGGAGCCGGACAGGTAGTTGGCGTACACCGTCCCGCCCGTATCGAGGGTGAGGGCGAGGCGCGGCGTGCCGCCCGTGGTATCGACGGTCACCGCTTCGGAGAAGTTGACGGTGAAGTCCAGGTTCTGGTTGCTGTAGTAGGTCCCGTTGGCCGGCACCGAGACCGAGTCGACCGCCGGCGCCGTGGTGTCGACCAGCACGCTGGTGGTCGAGCCGACGCCGTTCAGGGTCAGGGACATGGCGTTGCCGGCCGTGTCCTTCAAGGTGCCGCCGTTCGACTGCAGGGTGCCGACCGAGATGCCGTCGCTGTCGGTGTCGCCGGCCTGGACCGTGTACGTGAAGACGAGGGCGCTGGTGCCGGATCCGGACGCGTAGTTCGCATAGACCGTCGCGCCGCCGATCGTCAGGGCCAGGCGCGGCGTGCCGCCGCCCGTGTCGACCGTCACCGCCTCGCTGGCGTTGACCGTGAAGCTCAGCGTGGTGCCGGCCGCGTAGCTGCCGTTGGCCGGCACGCCGACCGATGCCACGCTTGGCGCGCTGGCGTCGATCGTGACCGCCAGGCCGGACGAGGCGGACGACACGTTGCCGGCC
>DASRUW010000315.1:0-3332 GCA_035655255.1 Telluria sp.
GAAATCGTCCTGGCGTCCGGCGCGCTCGATCCCCAGCAGCTCCTGCCAGATGGCGGCGAGCGCGGTCTCGACCGGCCCGTGGGGCGGCTCATACGCGCGGGCGGCGTGGGCAGCCGCATCGGGCGCGGGAAGCGCTTTGCGGTCGATCTTGCCGCCAGGAGTGAGCGGCAGCGCGTCCAGTACGACGAAGGCCGATGGGATCATGTATTCGGCCAGGCTGGCGGCCAGCCCGGCGCGCAGTGCGGCGGCGGAGGGACGCGGCTGCGCGGCGGCCACGTAGGCCACCAGGCGCTTGTCCCCCGGCTGGTCTTCGCGCGCGACCACGACGGCCTCGCGCACGCCGTCGCAGGCGGCGAGCCGGTGCTCGATTTCACCGAGTTCGATACGGAAGCCGCGCAGCTTGACCTGGAAGTCGTTGCGGCCGAGGTATTCGATGCTGCCGTCCGGGAGCCAGCGTCCGAGGTCGCCGGTCTTGTACATGCGGGCGTCGGTGGCGGCTCTGAACGGATCGGGCAGGAAGCGTTCGGACGTGAGGTCGTCCCGGTTCAGGTAGCCGCGCGCGACGTTGCGGCCGGCGATGTGGATTTCTCCGGTCACGCCGGCCGGCACGGGCTCGCCCCGGCGGTCGAGGATATAGACGCGGGTATTGCAGATGGGGCGCCCGATCGGTATCTCGCGTTCGGGTGAGGGATTTCCGCAGCGGTAGGATTGCGTGATGACGTGCACCGTGGTTTCGGTCGGGCCATACGCGTTCAGCCAGCGCGTGCCGCGCAAGGCGGGCGCCGCGAGCCATGTGGTCAGGTGGCGCAGCTCCGCCTTCTCGCCGCCGGTGACGACCATGCGCAGGGCGGGACCTGGGAGGCAGCGGCCTGCCGCCACCTCCTGGGCCCACAGGTGCCAGAAGGCGGTCGGCAGGTCGGCCACGGTGATGGCTTGTTCGCGCATGAACGCGGCGAACTCCCGGTCCGGCGCGACCATCCGGGCCGGACGCAGGACCAGCGTGGCACCGGACGACAACGCGGGAAAGATCTCGGAAACCGAGGCGTCGAACGCGAAAGATGCGAACTGCAGGACGCGGTCGCGCGGGCCGAGTTCACACTCGTGCATCTGGTATTGAACCAGGTTGGCCGCATTCCGGTGTTCGACCACCACGCCTTTCGGCAGGCCGGTCGAGCCGGAGGTGTAGATGACGTAGGCCATGTCGTACGGCTGGGGCGCTGCAACCCCTGCGTCGCCTATGTCGGCAGGCTCCGCCGGCAATGCATCCAGTTCCAGCACCGGGATGGCGGCATCCAGTCCGGCGAACAGCGGATGCCTGGCGCGCAGGCGGCTCTGGGTCAGTATCGCGAAGGGAGCGCTGTCTTCCACCGTGTACGCCAGGCGTTCGGTCGGATAGGCGGGATCGAGCGGCACGTAGGCTGCACCTGCTTTCAACGCGCCGAGCATGGCCACGATCATGTCCGTGCTGCGTTCGGTGCATACGCCGACGCGGCGGTCGCGCCCGGCACCGAGTCGGCGCAAGTGCTGCGCGAGCTGCTCCGCACGTTGGTTCAACGCTCCATAGGTGAGGTGCGCTTCGCCGTCGACCAGCGCAAGCGCATCCGGCCGCTCGCGTGCTTGCTGCTCGAAGAGCTGATGAAGCAGGGCCGGACCGGACTTGGATTCGGCTGGGTTGAAGTCGGCCAGGATGCGTGCGCGCTCCTCGTCCGTTTGCAGCGGCAGGGCATGCACCGCCGCGCCGTCATCGGCGGTCATGGCGCCGAGCACCGTCAGGAAGCCATCCAGCAGGCGCCGGGCGGTGCTGCCGTCGAACAGCGCGGTTGCGTATTCCAGCCTGCCGCCAATGCTGTTGCCGTCGTCCGCGAGGGCGAGCGACAGATCGAACTTGCTGTGCCGGTGGGCCTGCGGCTCGAGGGCGATCTCGAGACCCGGCGGCGTCGGCAGCGCTGCGGCGCCCGTATTGTCCAGGGCCAGCATGACCTGGAACAGGGGGCTGTGGCCCAGGCTGCGCGCGGGCTGCAGGGCTTCCACCACCTTTTCGAAGGGAAGCTCCAGATGTCCGAATGCGGCCAGCGTCGTGCGGCGCACGCTAGCCAGCAGGCCGGCCACGTTCGCTCCTTCGTCCAGGTGAATCCGCAGGGCTGCCGTGTTGACGAAGAGGCCCAGCAGGGGTTCGAACTCGGGGCGGGTGCGGTTTGCCACCGGGGTGCCGATCACCACCTCGTCCTGGTTGGCGAAGCGCGCCAGCAGCACGGCCCATGCCGCGAGCAGGATCATGAACGGCGTGCAGCCCAGGCGCGTGCCTTGCGCGCGCACTGCGTCGCACAGGGTAGCGGGCAGGCGCACGGCGAGGCTGGCCCCGGAAAAATCCTGCACCGGCGGGCGTGGCCGGTCCGTCGGCAGCTCCAGCAGGGTGGGCGCGCCCGTGAGTTCTTCGCGCCAGAACGCGAGCTGTTGCTGCATGCGCGCGCTGTCGAGCCATGTGCGCTGCCAGATGGCGTAGTCCGCGTACTGGATTTCCAGCGGCGGCAGGGTAGCGCCGGCGTAGAGCGCGAACAGCTCGCGTACGAGGATCGGCAGGGACCAGCCGTCCGAGACGATGTGGTGCTGGGTCAGCAGGAGCAGATGTTCGTTCTCTCCGAGCCGGATCAACTGGCCGCGGATGGGAGGTCCCTCGGCGAGAACAAAGTGCGCATTGGCCTCGGCGTTCTTGATCGCCTCCGCTTCGGCCGCGGCCAGTTCGCGCGGGAGGCCGCGCAGGTCGCGCCGGACCAGCGCAAAGCCGCACGAGGACGGCGCGATGATCTGCGTGGGGTTGGCGGCATCGCCGCCGAATCGTGTGCGCAGGACCTCGTGACGGGCCACCAGGGTGTCGAGCGCCATCAGCAGGGCGTCCGTGTCGAGGGCGCCGGACAGGCGCAGTGCAAGCGGCATGTGGTAGGCCGCCCCGGCGGATCCGTCGAACCGATCCAGGAACCAAAGACGCTGCTGAGCCCAGGACAGCGGCAGCGGGCCGCTGCGTGGAGCTGGAGCGAGTGGCGGCAGGGCCTGGGCATCCCGCAGCGACACGGCTGCCGCGAAGTCGCGCAGTACAGGTTTCTCGAACAAGGCGCGCAGGGGCAGCTCCGCGCAGACGTCGACATGCAGGCGCGCGAGCATCCGCACCGCCAGCAGGGAATGTCCGCCCAGTTCGAAGAAGTTGTCGTTGCGGCCGATGCGGTCGACGCCGAGCAGCGCCTGCCAGATGGCGGCGACCGCCGTTTCGACCGCCCCTTCCGGCGCCTCGTAGGCGCGCACCAGCGCGGACAGGTCGGGCGCGGGCAGGGCCTTGC
>DASRUW010000316.1:0-2640 GCA_035655255.1 Telluria sp.
GATCCATCACACGGAAGCCTTCGGCGAGCGCCTGCACCGCGCGGTGCAGCGCACCTTGCCGAACTGGGCCGGCATCGACGGCGCGATCGCCTACGCCGGCCGTTCGCCGCTGGGCGCGGCCTTCACCAAGGCCCACGCCGACCCGGCCGAACGCGCCTGGATGTTCGCCTGGCGCCCGCTGCAAGGTTCGCGCAGCCTGAGCCCGGTGACGATCAGCCTCGGCTCGATCGAGCAGTACGCCGAGCTGCGCGGCGTGGACCAGCGCCTCTCCTGAGGACCGGCCGCTGCCGTCGTCGCCGCGCACGCGGGGACCCCTGGCGGCAGCGCCGGCCGCCACGCCGGCGCGCAGCGGCTCCCGCTTGCGCGGGAGTGACACCACCCAGCTAGCCGGCCACCTCGCACCAGCGCAGAGGCTCCCGCATGCGCGCCGGTGACGGCTGCGCGCGCCTCAGCCCATGAAGCCCAGGTCGGCAACGGGGAAGCGCGCCAGTTCGCCCTTGAACACCTGCGTGTCCAGGCTGGCCGGATCGGCGCCGAACCAGCGGCCCAGGGTGGCGCCGTACTGCTGGTTCGAGAACTGCGGGATCCAGGCGCCGCGTCCGGTCGCATCGTCCGGGCCGTTGAGCGTGAAGTCGGGGAACTGCCCGTACAGTCCGCCCTTGACGGCTGCGCCGATCACCAGCTGGTGGTTACCCCAGGCGTGATCCGTGCCGCTCGAGTTCGGCATCAGGGTGCGCCCGAAGTCCGACATCGTGAAGGTGGTCACGTTTTGGGCCGCGTTGATCTCCGCCAGCGCCAGCTGGAAGGCGGCGATGGCCGGACCCATCTGCTGGAACAGGTCCTGCTGCTGCCAGGCCTGGCCGCCGTGGGTGTCGAAGCCGCCCAGCGAGACGAAGAACACCTGCCGTCCCGGCCCTTGCGCCATGCGCAGGCGGATGAGCTGGGCCACCGTCTTGAACTGCACCCCCAGCTGGCTGGCCGGGAAGGCCGTGGCCAGCGCCGCGCTGCCGTTGGCGGCCGCCAGCGCGTTGACCAGGTCCAGGCCGTCGTTGAGAGCCTTGTTGGCGCCGGCCTGCATCAGGTTCGGATTGGACGCGTTGAGGATGGCACGCAGGGCGTCGCGGCGGGTGTCCGCCTGCGCCTGGGGCCAGAAGTTCAGGCCGGCGATGCCGAGCTGGCCGTTGGCGGGCAACTGGTTGCCATGGGTGCTGGCCCCTTCCACGAACAGGCCGCCCGCGCCGAGCGAGATGGCGTCCAGCGGGGTGGTGGCGCCGAGCAGGTCGACCAGGCGCCCGCCCCAGCCGGTGCCGCCGCCCGCCGGGCTGCCGCTCTGGTTCTGCAGGGTCTGGTCCGGGTGGGAAAACAGCTGCGGCGGCACGCCGGTGCCGGCCGTGTACTGGGCCTTGGTCAGCGGCTGGCGCAGGCTGCCCACGTTGAGCAGGCAGGCCACGCTGCCCTGGCCGAACAGGGTGTCGATCTCCGGCAGCCCGAAGTGGAAGGCGAAGGGCTGGTTGACCGGGTTCGCGGTCGCCTGCAGGGTGGCGCTGCGCGGCGCCAGCAGGGTCTTGGCCGAGGTCGACAGGGCCAGGCCGGCGCCGCCGCGCAGCTGCTGGTACTTGGGATAGCGCACGCCGTCGAGCGGCACGATCATGTTGTTGCCGTCGTTGCCGCCGAAGAGATACAGGCAGACGAGGGCCTTGTAGTCGCTGACGGCGGCCTGGGCCGGCGCGGCCGACAGCAGGCCGAGCGAGGACAGGGCGCCGGCCAGGCCGGCCTGGGCCGAGGTGCGCAGGAAGCCGCGGCGGGAAGAAGAATGGGTCATGGAGCGGCTCCTTATTTGGTCACGGCGAATTCCGCGCTGATGGCGGTGAGGTAGAGGGCGGTCAGCGCGCGCTGCTTGCTGTCGGTGGTCGCCTGCAGCGACTTGCCGATCGCGTCGCGGGTGGCGGGGCGCATGCGCCCTTGCAGCAGCTTCGCGTCCACCAGGTTGAGCAGGGTGGTCGGATCGCCCGCCGCGTTCACATAGGGCGTGATGTCGATCTTGATCATGGTGGCGTAGTCGCCCGCCAGCAGGTGGTACAGGAAGTTGGCGCGCGCCACCGCCAGGGCCGGGGCGTAGATCTGGAACTCGGGGCCGAAGTAGCCCGGATCCATCGGCAGCCGGGTGAGCGGCGAGTAGAAGTTGAACACGCTCGGGGAATTGGCCAGCTTCTGGCCGAGCAGGTAGTACTCCCAGAACAGGTTGTCCGGGCTGACCACGGTGCCGCCCATGGCGCGCACCAGCGACAGCGAATGCTGCAGCGGATCCTTCAGGTGGCCGGAGGTGGCGGTGACGCTGTCGTCGCGCGCTTCCGGATCGGTCAGCACGGCCATGAGCGTCGCCTTCAGGTCGCCGCGGCCGGCCGGCCCGTTGGCGAACACGTCCGCGACGCGGGCGATGTAGGCCGGGCTCGGGTTGCTGGTGACGAAGTGGCGGATCAGGCGGGTGGCGATGAAGGGCGGCAGGTTGGGGTGGTTGAACAGGGCGTCGATCACGGCGTCCAGGTCCTGCGCCGCGCTCTGGCCGGCCGGCAGGGTGATTCCGCCGACGATGGTCTTGGCGCTCTTGTCGTGGTAGCTGTCGCGCGGCTGCAGGGGGCC
>DASRUW010000317.1:0-3484 GCA_035655255.1 Telluria sp.
CGGCCGACAGGATGCCGAGCGTGACGATCAGGCCGAATTCGGACTTCATGAAGGGCGTGGCGGCGGTGCCGGCGGCCAGCATCAGGGCGCCCACGATCACCACGCGCACGGAGCCGTACTTGTCCGCGATGGCCCCGAACACGGGCTGCGAGGCGCCCCACATGAACTGGCCGATCGCCATCGCGAAGCTGATCGAGGCCACGCCCAGGCCGGTGGCCGTGTTCAGCGGCGACAGGAACAGGCCGGTGGTCAGGCGCGCGCCCATGGTGATCATGAGGATGGCGGCGGCGGCCAGGATCAGGAGCCAGGCGGCGCGCGGGCTCATCTCATTGGTCGGAGTGGTCATGGTGGGAATGCTCCAGGTAGGGCTTGAGGGTGGCAAGGGCGGTGTCGAGCTGGGCGTGCAGCAGCCCCACCGTGTCGATGCCGAGGATGGATTCGAGTTCGTCCTGCGCCGCGCGCCACAGGCGCTGGGCCTCGCGCAGCTTGGCGCGGCCGGGCGCGGTGACCTGGACGATGCGCTGGCGCGCGTCCCGCCCCGGCGCCAGCGCGATCCAGCCGGCGTCGATCAGGGGCTTGAGGTTGCGCGTGAGCGTGGTGCGGTCCATGGCCAGCAGGTCGGCCAGTTCGGCCACCGGGCGGTCGGCCCGGGCCGCGTTGGCGAGGACGGAGTACTGGGTCGTCTTCAGCCCGGCGGCCACGAGGTGGCGGTCGTACATGCGCGAGGTGGCGCGCGCCAGCCTGCGCAGGCGGGCGGAGGTGCAGCCGCTGGGTTTGGCGGATTCCGTCATTTTAGGTGCATATACACGTAACTGATTCGGGAAGTATATACCCTTTTGTCAATGCGCGTGGTCGTTGCCCCGGTTTGGCGCCGTGCGCTACAGTGGTGCCATGGTCCATACCCTCCCCCTCGTCTCCACCCTCGCCACGGCGCTCGGCCTGGCCCTCGTGTGCGGCTTCATCGCCGTGCGCCTGCGCCTGCCGGCCCTGGTCGGCTACCTGTGCGCGGGCATCCTGCTCGGTCCCTTCACGCCCGGCCTCGAAGCGAGCAGCAGCCTGGCCGCCGAACTGGCGGAGGTCGGCGTGATGCTGCTGATGTTCGGCGTCGGCCTGCACTTCTCGCTGGACGACCTGCTGGACGTGCGGCGCCTGGCGGTGCCGGGCGCCCTGCTGCAGATGGCCGCCGCCACGCTCTCGGGCACCGCGCTGGCCTGGTGGTGGGGCTGGAACCTGGGCGTGGCCGTCGTGTTCGGGCTGGCGCTGTCGATCGCGTCCACCGTCGTCATGCTGCGCGCGCTCGAGGCGCGCAAGGCGATGGATTCGATGAATGGGCGCATCGCGGTCGGCTGGCTGGTGGTGCAGGACCTGGTGACGGTGCTGATGCTGGTGCTGTTGCCGCCGCTGGCCGGCGTACTGCGCGGCGGCGGCCCGGTGCAGGCGCCGTCCGAACTGGCACTGTCGCTCGCCGTCACGCTGGGCAAGGTCGGGGCCTTCGTCGCCTTCATGCTGGTCGTCGGGCGGCGCCTGTTCCCGCGCCTGCTGTGGCACGTGGCGCGCAGCGGCTCGCGCGAGCTGTTCACCCTGTGCGTGGTGGCGGCGGCGGTCAGCATCGCCTATGCCGCCTCCAAGCTGTTCGGGGTGTCGTTCGCGCTGGGCGCCTTCTTCGCCGGGATGATCATGCGCGAATCGGAATTCAGCCACCGCGCGGCGGAGGAATCGCTGCCGCTGCGCGAAGCGTTCGCGGTGCTGTTCTTCGTCTCGGTCGGCATGCTGTTCGACCCGAGCGTGCTGTTCGACACGCCCATGCACGTGCTGGGCGTGCTGGCCCTGATCATGGTGGTCAACCCGCTGGCGGCGGCGCTGATCGTGGTCCTGTTCCGCTACCCGCTCAACACGGCGCTGATGCTGATGGCGTCCCTGGCGCAGATCGGCGAGTTCTCGTTCATCCTGGCCGCGCTCGGGGTGGAGCTGGGCATCCTCGACGCGCACGGACGCAACCTGATCCTGGCCGGCTCGATCCTCTCGATCGCCCTGAATCCGCTGATGTTCCTGGCCGTGCACCCGATCAGCGCCTGGATCCAGCGCCACCGCAAGCTGCGCCAGCTGCTGGAGCGGCCGGAGGACCCCATGTCCACCCTGCCGATGTCGACGGCGGCGCACTACCTGTCGGGCCAGGTGGTGCTGGTCGGCTACGGCCGCGTGGGCAAGCGCATCGCGGCGGCGCTGCTGAAGCGGCATATTCCCTTCGTGGTGGCGGAGCAGCAGCGCGAGGTGGTCGAGCGCCTGCGTGCGCGCGGCATCGCGGCCGTGTACGGCGACGCCTCGAATCCGGCGGTGCTGATCCAGGCCCACATCGCCAACGCCGCGATGCTGGTGGTGGCCACGCCCGACACCTTCGACGTGCACGCGGTCCTCGACATCGCCCGCACCCTCAATCCGGACATCGAAACGGTGGTGCGCACCCACAGCGAGGAGGAAGCCAACCTCCTGCACGACGAGGAAGCGACCGTCTTCTACAGCGAAGCGGAACTGGCCAAGGGCATGTCGCGCCACGTGCTGGAGCGCTTCGGCTCCGCCCTCTGACCCGCCAAACCAGGGTCAGGTCGCCCAATGCACCATCCTTTCACTGCGATAGCGAAGGATCCGGCGCAGGAGGAATTGTGGTGCAATGGGCGACCTGCCCCTCGGTGGGAAGGGTGCGGCGGAAGTGGAGGTAGTCGGCGGCGGCCTGGCGGGGCGCTTCGGCCATCGGCAAGTGGCCGATGTCGCTCATCATGCGCACCGTGGAATTGGGGAACAGCTTGTGGAAGGCCTCGGCGCCGCCCGGACTCAGGATCTCGTCGCGCTCGCCCCACACGATCAGGGCCGGATGCGGCAAAGTGCGGTACTGGGTCTCCAGCAGCGGCGAGGCGTGCACCTGCTTCATGATCTCGGTGTGCAGCGGGAAGTCGGCGGCCCCGCGCCGGCCCAGCACGCGCCGGATGAAGCGCGGCAGAAAAGGCCGGCGGTGGGTCGTCTTATCCAGCAGGTAGTCGAATTCGCGTTCGTGGCGGATCAGGAGCGGCATCTCGCCGGTCGCGTCGTAGTGGCGCAGCAGCGCGTTGTCGTAGGACGCCTCGGTGCCGGCCGCGTCGAGCAGCCAGACCGACGCGACCCGCTCCGGATACAGCCCGGCGAATTGGGCGGCGATGAAGCCGCCCATCGAATTGCCCCCCAGGTGCACGCGCCCGATGCCCAGCTGGTCCAGGAACTGCGCCAGCCGGCGCGCCTGTTCGGCCATGTGGTACTTGCCTTCCGGGTCGCGCCCGGCGTCGCCGAAACCGGGCAAGTCCGGGATCAAGACCCGATAGTGGCGGGTCAGGTAGCGCGCCACCCGGGTGAAGTTGTCCTTGTCGCCGGCAAAGCCGTGCAGCAGCAGCAGGGGCGCGCCCTGCCCGCCCTCCAGGTAAGGCATGTCGAAGCCGTCGACCCTGGCATGCGCCAG
>DASRUW010000318.1:0-3430 GCA_035655255.1 Telluria sp.
AGCGCGCGCCGGACCGCAGGAAGCTCGCCCCGCGCCGCCACGGCGCGCGCCAGGACATCGTCACCATGCCGCCGCCTGCGCCGCCGGTCGACACGCACTTCCGCCCGTCGCCCCCGCCCGCCCCCCAGCCGAGTCCACTCAGTCCCGGCGTACCGCCCCCGCCCATGCCGGCCCTGTGCGACGCCAGCGGCTGCGCCACGCCGTCCGGCCAGCACCTGAACGGGCAGGGCAACACCATGCTCGATCCGGCCGGCCATGCCTGCGTGCGCAACGGGCCCGTGATCCAGTGCAATTAAGCCCGCCCCACTTGTCGATTTTCCTGCTTTTTCCGGTAAAATGCGCAAATTAACGTTTACGTAAACGGCAATCCCTGAGGAGAAGACCACCATGCAAATCCAGAACAACGTTTTCATCATTACCGGCGGCGCCTCGGGCCTGGGCGCTGCCACCGCCCGCATGCTGACGGAAGCCGGCGCCAAGGTCGTGCTGGCCGACGTCCAGGTCGAGCCGGGCACCAAGCTGGCCGGGGAACTGGGCGGTAAATTCGTCAAGTGCGACGTGACCTCGGAAGCCGACGGCAAGGCCGTGGTCGAGGCGGCGGTGACCATGGGCACCCTGCGCGGCCTGATCAACTGCGCCGGCGTCGCTCCCGCCGTGAAGACCGTCGGCAAGGACGGCCCGCATCCGCTGGACGTGTTCCAGCGCACCGTGAACATCAACCTGGTCGGCACCTTCAACATGGCTCGCCTGGCGGCCGACGCCATGGCCAAGACCGAAGCGTCCGAGTGGGGCGAGCGCGGCGTGATCATCAACACCGCCTCCGTGGCCGCCTTCGACGGCCAGATCGGCCAGTGCGCCTACGGCGCCTCCAAGGCCGCCGTGGCCGGCATGACCCTGCCGATGGCGCGCGACCTGTCGCGCAACGGCATCCGCGTGATGACCATCGCGCCGGGCATCTTCGAAACCCCGATGCTGTTGGGCATGCCGCAGGAAGTGCAGGACGCCCTGGGCAAGATGGTCCCGTTCCCCCCGCGCCTCGGCAAGCCGAACGAGTACGCCCACCTGGCCAAGTGCATCATCGAGAACCCGATGCTGAACGGCGAAACCATCCGCCTGGATGGCGCCATCCGCATGCAGCCGAAGTAAGCGATGGAGATCCGCCCCGCCACCGTGGCCGATGCGCCGGCAGTGAGCAGCCTGATCCTCAGCCTGCGCGACCTGCTGACCGTTCGCCCGGACGGGCAGGGGGCGGAGAAGTTCCTGGCCTCGCTCGAACCGGGGCCGGTGGCCGTGCTGCTCGCCGATCCGCGCTTCCGCTACTACGTGCTGGAAGTCGACGGCCAGCTGGCGGGCGCGGTCGCCATGCGCGACAACAGCCACCTGTACCACCTCTTCGTGGCCCGGCCATACCAGGGGCGGGGCCTGGCGCGCCGCCTGTGGGAGTTCGCGCGCGCCGACGCCATCGCGCGCGGCAATCCCGGCCAGTTCACCGTTAATTCCTCCGTGTACGCGGAGCCGGTCTACCGCGGTTTCGGCTTCGTGCCCACCAGCCCGCGCCAGGAAGTGGACGGGCTCGCCTTTACGCCGATGCAGCTCAGTTCGGCGTAGCCCCCTAAAATCGGTTAGGATTCTGCAAGCCTTTTGGAGAGTCCATGACCACATTCAAGATGCTGGCCCTCGCCGCCAGCCTGGCCGCCGCCCTCGGCGCTCCCGTCTCGCAAGCCCAGGAGGCCGCCCAGCGCGCCCCGGAAATCGCCACTGGCTACGCCGAGAAGGCCGGCTGGGCCGCAACGAAGTTCATGGTGGCCGCCGCCAATCCGCTGGCGGCCGACGCCGGCTACGAAATCCTGAAGAAGGGCGGCTCCGCACTGGACGCCGCCATCGCGACCCAGATGGTGCTGACCTTGGTCGAGCCTCAGTCCTCGGGCATCGGCGGCGGCGCTTTCATGATGTACTACGACGGCAAGGCGGTGCAGGCCTGGGATGGCCGCGAAACCGCGCCGGCGGCGGCCGACGAGCATCTGTTCCAGGACAAGAACGGCAAGCCGCTCTCGCGCGTCGAAGGCATCGTCGGCGGCCGTTCGACCGGCGCGCCCGGCGTGCTGCGCATGCTGGAGCAGGCCCACAAGCAGCACGGCAAGCTGCCCTGGAAGGTGCTGTTCGAACCGGCCATCCGCCTGTGCGAACAGGGCTTTCACGTCAGCGAGCGCCTGCACAAGATGCTGTCGTGGGATCAGTACATCCGCAAGGACCCTGTGGCTGCCGCCTACTTCTACGACGCCAAGGGCGAGCCGTGGCCGGTCGGGCACCTGCTGAGGAATCCGGCACTGGCCGCGACCTTCAAGGAAATCGCCGCTGGCGGTGCCGACGTCTACTATCGTGGCCACATCGCGCGCGACATCGCGGCCAAGGTGCACTCGCATCCGACCAATCCAGGCCTGCTCACCGCGGCCGACATTGCGGCCTACCAGCCCAAGCTGCGCACGCCCGTGTGCTCGGACTACAAGTCGTTCACCGTGTGCGGCATGCCGCCGCCGTCCTCGGGCGGCATCGCGGTGGCGCAGATGCTGGGCATCCTGGAGAACAAGGACATCCGGCCTTACGCGCCGGTCAACGGCCAGCTCACGGCCGAAGCGATCCATCTGTTCTCCGAGGCCGGCCGCCTGGCCTACGCGGACCGCAACCGCTACGCCGCCGACACCGACTTCGTGCCGCTGCCGGGACGCGGCGTGGAAGGCCTGATCGACAAGGGCTACCTGAAGCAGCGCGCGGCCCTGATCGGCGCGAACTCGATGGGCAAGGCGCCGGCCGGTCATCCGCCCGGCATGGACGTCGCGTGGGGCACGGACAATGCGATCGAATCGCCGTCCACCTCGCACATCGTGGTCGTGGACGGCAATGGCCAGGGCCTGTCGATGACCACCACGGTGGAAGACGCCTTCGGTTCGCGCCAGATGGTGGATGGCTTCATCCTGAATAACCAGCTGACCGACTTTTCGTTCGATTCGGTCGATGCCGACGGTCCGGTGGCCAACCGCGTCCAGGCCGGCAAGCGTCCGCGCAGCGCCATGTCGCCGACCATCGTGTTCGACAAGGCGAGCAAGAAGCTGGTGCTGGCGGTCGGTTCGCCGGGCGGTCCGGCCATCATCAACTACGTGGCCAAGGTGCTGGTGGGGACGCTGGACTGGGGCCTGAACGTGCAGCAGGCGATCAATCTGCCCAACATGGGTTCCATGAACGGCCCGACCATCGTCGAGACGGGCCGGGTGCCGCAGCAGGTGATCGACGTGCTGACCGCGCGCGGTCACCAGGTGCGCCAGGTCGAACTCAACTCCGGCCTGCAAGGCATCCAGCGCATCAACGTGCATGGCGCCGAGATGTGGTTCGGCGGCTCCGATCCGCGCCGCGAGGGCGTGGCGCGAGGCGATTG
>DASRUW010000319.1:0-8782 GCA_035655255.1 Telluria sp.
CAGCAGTCCGGCCGGCGGGTGCGGGTGTTTGTTCATTCAGCTGGTTGTGGGATATTCTTGCTTACCTGAGCAATCGACATACTGGCACACATGCACCAACCCTTCATGATCTCCCTCGTGGTCACGACCTACAACCGGCCGGATGCGCTGGAGGCGGTGATCAAGGCATGTTTTGCCCAGGACGACCGGAACTTCGAGATTATAATCGCTGACGACGGCTCCGCGGCCAATACCCGGGAGCTGATCGACCGCCTGCGGGCGGATTCGCCGGTGCCGCTGCTGCATGTGTGGCAGGAGGACCTGGGCTTCCGGGCCGCGATGGCCCGCAACCGCGGCACCCTGGCCGCGCGCGGCGAGTACATCGTCTTCCTCGATGGCGACTGCGTGCCCCAGCGCGACTTCGTGTCCCGCCACCGCGCCCTGGCCCGTCCGGGCTATCTCGTATCCGGCAGCCGCGTGCTGCTTTCGCCCGCCTTCACCGAACGGGTGCTCAAGGAACGCCTCGACCTGCAGCGCCTGTCCCTGGCCGACCTGGCCGGGCTGCGCTTCCGCGGCCACATGAACAAGGTGTTGCAGCTGATGGTGAAATGGCCGGACGTGGGCCGCGAACGCAAGCGCTTCTCCTGGCGCCGCATCAAGAGCTGCAACCTGGCCGTGTGGCGCGCGGACCTGGACAAGGTCAACGGCTTCGACGAAAGCTTCACCGGTTGGGGCCATGAGGATTCCGACCTGGTGGTCCGTCTGTTCAATGCCGGGGTGCTGCGCAAGGACGGGGCGTTCGCCACCGAAGTGCTGCACCTGTGGCACCGCGAAGCGCAGCGGGATCAGGAGAGCAGCAATCGCAAGGTGGTGCTGGAGCGGGCCGCCAATGGCACCGTGCGCGCCACCGCAGGCCTCGACGGTCATCCCCGCGAAGACGGGGACCTCTGACCGGCCGAACCGCGCTCCATTTACCAGGGGCCCCCGCCTTCGCGGGGATGACGGCATGATCAGTATTCGACGGCGACTTCTTTCGCCCCCAGCACCTGCTCCAGACTGGCCTTAAGCGCGTCGGACGGGGCCACCCGCCAGTCGTCGCCGAGCTGCACCAGGCATTCGCCCACGCCCTCGGGCAGGTAGCGCACCGACAGCGGCATGCCGTCGGCCGCGCGGTGCGGCTGCAGGACCTCGGCCAGCTTCGCGGACGGCACCGGCGCGGGCAAATACATGTTGAAGCGCTGCCCGTACTGGACCCGCGCCGCGACCAGGTCGAACACCTTCTCCGCCGTGATCCGCAGCCCGCCGGTGAAGCGGTCCTCGGACACCTTGCCGACCACCGCCAGGAAGTCGTCCTCCTTGAAGATGTTCTTGTGCTGTTCGAACAGCTCGGAGTAGATGGTCACTTCCACCACCGCGCTCTTGTCGTCCAGGGCGATGATCAGGATCTTGCCGCGCTGGGTCATCTGGGTGCGCACGCCGGTGATCACGCCGCCCAGCATGCGCGGCTCGCGCGAGGGCTCCAGGTCGGCCAGCTTGCCGCGCACGAAACGCCGCACCTCCTTGGCGTAGGCGTCGAACATGTGGCCGGACAGGTAGAAGCCGAGGGCGATCTTCTCTTCCGCCAGCTTCTGCTTTTCCGTGAACGGCGTGGCCTTCACATACTCGGGCGGCGCCACCAGGTCGGAGTCGTCGCCGCCGAACAGGCTGACCTGGTTCACCGAGGCCTGCGCCTGGTCGGCGCATTCCACGGCGTAGCCAACGGAGGCCAGCAGGATGGCGCGATCGACGCCGAAAGCGTCCATCGCGCCGGCGCGGATCAGGGACTCGATGGTGCGGCGGTTGATCTGCTTGCGGTCCACGCGCTTGCAGAAGTCGAACAGGTCCTTGAACGGGCCGCCCTCCTGGCGCGCGGCGACGATCGCCTCGATGGCGCCCTGGCCGCAGCCCTTCACGCCGCCCAGGCCGTAGCGGATCTTGTCGACCGGCTTGCCGGTGACGGAGGGCGGAGGGCCTTCCGGCACGAAGCGGAACTGCGATTCGTTCACGTCCGGCGGCAGCACGGTCAGCTTGCAGACCTCGATGCTGTCCTCGACCAGGATCTTGATCTTGTCCGTGTCCTCCATGGCGAGCGACATGTTGGCTGCCATGAACGCGGCGGTGTGGTGGACCTTGAGGTAGGCCGTGTGATACGACAGCAGCGCGTACGCGGCCGCGTGCGACTTGTTGAAGCCGTAGCCTGCGAACTTCTCCATCAAGTCGAAGATCTCGTCGGCCTTTTCGGTCGTCAGGCCGCCCTTGGCCGCGCCTTCGCGGAAGATCAGGCGGTGCTCGGCCATCTCCTCCGGCTTCTTCTTGCCCATCGCGCGGCGCAGCATGTCCGCGCCGCCGAGCGAGTAGCCGCCGATGATCTGCGCCATCTGCATCACCTGCTCCTGGTAGACCATGATGCCGTAGGTCTCGGACAGGATGCCCTCGGTGCGCGGGTCCGGGTAGTCGAACTTCTCGCCGTGTTTGCGCTTGCAGAAGTCGGGAATCAGGTCCATCGGGCCCGGGCGGTACAGCGCCACCAGCGCGATGATGTCCTCGAAGCGGTCGGGACGCGCGTCCTTGAGCATGCCCTGCATGCCGCGCGATTCAAGCTGGAAGATGGCGACCGTCTTGGCCTTGGTGAGCAGGTCGTAGCTCGGCCGGTCGTTCAGCGGCAGCCTGGCCAGGTCGAAATCCTTGTCGGCCGGGTCGAGCGCGCGGATGTAGTTGACCGCGCGGTCGAGGATGGTGAGCGTGGTCAGGCCCAGGAAGTCGAACTTCACCAGGCCGACCGCCTCCACGTCGTCCTTGTCGTACTGCGACACCACGCCGGCGTCGCCACCCTGGGTGTACAGCGGGCAGAAGTCGGTCAGCTTGCCGGGGGCGATCAGCACGCCGCCCGCGTGCATGCCGATGTTGCGGGTGATGCCTTCCACCTGCTGCGCCAGTTCGAGCAGCTGGCGCACCTCCTCCTCGTTGTCCTGGCGCTCCTTGAGCAGCGGCTCCTCCTCGATCGCCTCGGCGATGGAGACCTGCTTGCCCGGCTTGAAGGGGATCAGCTTGGACACGCCGTCGCAGAAGGTGTAGCCCATGTCCAGCACGCGGCCGACGTCGCGGATCGCGCCCTTGGCCGCCATGGTGCCGAAGGTGGCGATCTGGGACACGGCGTCGCGGCCGTACAGGTCCTTCACGTGCTGGATCACCAGCTCGCGCTTCTCCTGGCAGAAGTCGATGTCGAAGTCGGGCATCGAGACCCGTTCCGGGTTCAGGAAGCGCTCGAACAGCAGGTTGTAGCGCAGCGGATCGAGGTCAGTGATGCTGAGGCAGTACGCCACCAGCGAGCCCGCGCCGGAGCCGCGGCCCGGGCCGATCGGCACGCCGTTGTTCTTGCCCCACTGGATAAACTCCGCCACGATCAGGAAGTAGCCCGGGAACTTCATCTTGATGATGGTGTCCGTCTCGAACTTCAGCCGTTCCTCGTAGCGCGGGCGCTGGCGTTCGCGCTCTTCCGGATTGGGGTACAGGTCCACCAGGCGCTTTTCCAGGCCGGCCTTCGATTCCGCGACCAGATAGTCGTCGATGGTCATGCCCGGCGGGGTCGGGAAGTTCGGCAGCTGCGGCTTGCCGAGGGTGAGCGTCAGGCTGCAGCGCTTGGCGATTTCGACCGAGTTGGCGAGCGCGCCGGGCAGGTCGGCGAACAGTTCGGCCATCTCCGCCTGGCTCTTGAAGCACATCTCCTCGTTGAAGCGGCGCACGCGCTTGGCGTTGGCCAGCATCTCGCCTTCCGCGATGCAGACGCGGGCCTCGTGGGCGATGAATTCGTCGCGGTTCAGGAACTGCACCGGGTGGGTCGCCACCACCGGCAGGCCGAGACGGGCCGCGAGCGCCACGGAATGGCGCAGCAGCTGCTCCTGGTTCGGCAAACCGGCGCGCTGGATCTCGACGTAGAAGTGGCCGGGGAAGATCGTGGCCCAGCGCTGGGCGCAGCGCTCGGCCTTTTCCAGGTCGCCGTTCTCGATGGCCTGGCCGATGTCGCCGTGCTGGGCGCCGGACAGGACGATCAGGCCGTTCGCCTGCGGCTCGTCCGGGTACAGGGTGGAGACGCTGGTGGCCAGCGCTTCCAGCCATTCGACCCGGATCTCGGCGCGGCCCTTGTACTGGTTGGTGAGCCAGGCCCTGGACAGCAGGTCGCACAGCTGCAGGTAGCCGGCGCGGTTCTTGGCCAGGAGCAGGAGGCGGAAGGGCTTGTCGCGGTTATCGTCGTTGGTGATCCAGGCATCGACGCCGGCGATCGGCTTGATGCCCTTGCCGCGCGCCGCCTTGTAGAAGCGGACCATGCAGAACAGGTTCGCCAGGTCGGTGACGGCGAGCGCCGCCTGCTTGTCCTTGGCCGCGGCGCCGACCAGGTCGTCGATGCGCACCAGGCCATCCACGATCGAATATTCGGAGTGGACGCGCAGGTGGACAAAAGCGGGTTCCAGGACTTCTAGGCTCATGGCGGTTCGGCGGTTCGGTACGACCCGCTATTTTACCGCGCCCGCATCGGCGTGGCGGGTTCGACCGGCACCGCCGGCTGCTTGCCGTAGTTACGGCGCATGCGCAGGAACGGCTCCTCGATGGCGTTGTACGACAGCGTGGCCAGGGTCCAGGTGGCGCCGTACGAGATTGACAACATCAGGAGCGCGTCGGCCAGCGCGTTGCCGGTGACCGTCAGCAGACCGAAACGCTGAACCAGCAGATGCAGCATGCCCATATGCAGAAGATAGAACGAGAAACTGATCTTCCCGCCGTGGCACAGCACGCGCTCCAGCGCGGCCGGCAGGCGTCCCTGAAAGCTGCTCCAGGCGACGATGACGCCGGCCCAGACCACGCTCTCGGCCAGCGACCACCAGATCCAGAATTCGTATTTGACGGCCGCGTCGAACGGCGCGTATTTCGACTGGATGGCGCTCGCCAGCACAGCGGCCAGCAAGGACGCGGGCGCCAGCACGGGCGCCCAGCGCCGTACGCCCCCTTCCCGCCCGTGCAGCAGCAAGGCGGCCAGCATCCCCACCAGGAACTGGTCGAAACGGCCGACGAAGGTGGAGAAGTACATCAGCGTTGGCTTGGCGTTGACGGTGAACGCGGCCAGCTTGAAAAACATCATCAGCACCAGCAGCTTGAGCAGGTAGCGCGGCCCCTGCTCCAGCGCGAAGCGGGCCAGGAACGGGAACACGAGGTAGAACAGGAATTCGAGCGAGATGGTCCAGGCCGCGCCGGTCACCACGGTGCCGGACGTGGGCGCCAGGCCAAGATTGGTGGCGAACAGGTACAGCAGGTCCTGCGGCTGGAAGGTGTCGCGTCCGATGGAGGTCGCCAGCAGGAAGATCACGAAGAACAGCGGGAAGATGCGCAGGAAGCGGTTGCGCACGAAATCGCGGTAGACGATCTGGCGGTGATGCAGCGCGATCTGCATGAACAGGAAACCTGACAGGGTGAAGAACAGCCCGACCCCGGTATGGCCTTCCGTGACCAGGCCCCACCAGTGGCTGGCCAGCGGCGTGCCGCCCAGGCCGCGGTACTCCAGATGGAAGTGGAACAGGAAGACGACGGTCGCGGCCAGCCAGCGCAGCTGGTCCAGGCGCGGGTTGTAGGCGATGTTCAGCGATTTCATTGTTATGTCCAAAAAACCACCGTCACTCCCGCGAGAGCAGGAATGACGAGCCGCCGGGGGTGCGCAAAGCGCTATAATGACAGGTTTCCCCAGGTGAATCACCTATCATGCAAGAACCCTACGTCAATATCGCGGCGTACAAATTCGTTTCGTTCGACGATACGGCCGCCAAACGGCCCGAATACCAGGAGATCTGCAACCGGCTCGGCCTGAAGGGCACCATCCTGCTCACGCCGGAAGGCATCAACATGTTCCTGTCCGGGACGCGCGAAAACATCGATACCTATCTCGCCTGGGTGCGTTCGGACCCGCGCTTCGCCGACCTGGAAGTGAAGTACTCGCTGTCGGCGGAACAATCGCACAAGCGCATGCTGGTGAAGCTGAAAAGCGAAATCATCACGATGCGCATGCCCCTCATCAAACCGGAACTGGGGCGCGCCCCGGCGGTGGACCCGAAGACCCTCAAGCGCTGGCTGGACCAGGGCCACGACGACAACGGCAAGCCGGTCGTCATGGTCGACACGCGCAACGATTTCGAAGTGGATGTCGGCACGTTCGAGAACACGGTCGACTACCGGATCAAGAAGTTCACCGAGTTCCCGGAAGTGATCGCGCAGCACAAGGCCGACTTCGAAGGCAAGACGGTGGTCACCTTCTGCACCGGCGGCATCCGCTGCGAGAAGGCGGCGATCCACATGCAGAACGTCGGCTACGACAACGTGTACCAGCTCGAAGGCGGCATCCTGAAGTACTTCGAGGAGGTCGGCGGCGAGCACTACGCGGGCGACTGCTTCGTGTTCGACTACCGCACGGCGCTCAACCCGAGGCTGGAGCCGACCGAGACAGTGCAGTGCTTCGCCTGCCGCGCGGTCGTGACGCCGCGCGAGCAGCTCTCGCCCCTGTACGTCGAGGGCAAGACCTGCCCGCACTGCGCCTGACAGCGGTTAGCGGAAGTAGGCGGCGACCTGCCGGATGTCGTCGAAGACGAGCGTGCCGGCTGCCGCTTTCAGACGCAGGTTGCTGAGAAGGTAGTTGTAGCGTGCCTGGGCACGGTCACGCAGGTTCTGGTACATCTGCTGGCGCGCGTTGAGCAGGTCCAGGTTGATGCGCACGCCACCCTTGATGCTCTGCTCCGTGGCCTTCACCAATTCCTCGCTCGACGCGACCGCCTTGTCCAGCGCGGCGATCTTCGACTGGGTCGTCAACACGCCGTTGTATTCCTTGCGCAGGTCGGTCAGGGTCTTGTCCATTTGCGCGTCCAGCTGCGCCCGGGCCTTCTCGAGGTTCGCGACGGCCTGGCGGCTGGTGGCGCTGACATAGCCACCCGCATAGATCGGAATGTTCACCTGCACCCCGATCGCGCGCTGGGTCGTATTCTGGTCGAGCGAGTTGATCGTGTCCGAATCGCTCTGGCTGTAGCTGGCCACCAGGTCCACCCGCGGCATGTGGCCGGAACGCGACTTCATCACCTCCATGCGGGACGCCTCGATGGCATAGTTGGCGGCGATGAGGTCAGGATTGTTCTTCAGGGCGAGCGCCTGCCAGTCGGAGAAGTTCCCCGGCGTGAGCGGGTGGGTCGCAAAGTTCGGAGCCAGACCGTCGACCCCTTCGACTTCGCGTCCGATGATGCCGGAAAGTATGCGCCGCGCATTGGTCAGGTTGTCCTGCGCTTCCAGGACCGTCGCCTGCGCCATGTCGAGCCGGGCCTGCGTCTCGAGCATGTCGGTGCGCGTGCCCTCCCCTTTCTGGAACAGGCGGTCGTTGACCTTGCGCTGCTCTTCGAGCGTCGCCACCTGGGCCTTCGACAGACCCAATTGCTCCTCGGCGTACAGCACGTCCAGGTAGGCACTGACCACGCGCACGGCGATTTCCTTGGTGCGCGCGTCAAACACGGCATCGCTGTAGTTGGTCTGCGCGATGCCCTGCTTGTAGCGCGCGTAGGAATCGACGCTGAACAGGGGCTGGCGCAGCTGCACGACTTCCGAGCGGCTGTAGTAGAGCGGGTGCCGGATCACCGGCAGTCCGGTCGTCGGGCTGAGGCCGTAGTCGATGTCGGCGCGCACCTTGCTGCCGCTGTAGCTGGCCGAGACCTGGGGCAGCAGCGCGGAGCGGCCGATGATCCGGTTTTCCTTGCCGACGTCGCGTTCGGCCTTGGCGACCCGGTACTGCGGATCGTTCTGGAGCGCCGCCTGGTAGGCCTGCATCAGGGTGATGGCGCCAGCCTGCGGGGCCAGCAGCCACATGGCGGCTGCCAGCGCCGCGGCGCGCAGCGGAAGATGGGGACGGGTGGTGCTCGTCATCGGCTCACTCCTCGCTCAACGCAGTGCCGGCACGGTCGATCAGAGGCTTGAGCAGGTAGTTCATCATGGTGCGCTCGCCCGTCTTCACGAACATCTCGACCGGCATGCCGGGCTGGATGTCCATCTTGTGCTCGGCGATCATCTTCAGACCTTCCCGCGACACCCGCGCGTGCACCTTGTAGAAGGCAGCGCCGGTGCGCTCGTTGACGACGCTGTCGGCCGAGACCATGATCACCTCGCCCGGGATGTGCGGCGTCTTGTTCGAATTGAAGGCCGAGAAGATCAGGTCCACCTTGAGACCCGGATGGACCTTGTCGACCAGGTTGACCGGCAGCTGGCCCTCGACGATGAACGGGTCGGTCGCGGGCACGATGTCCATCAGGCGGAAGCCCGGGGTGACAACGCCGCCGCGGGTGAAGACGTTCAGGTTGACGACCGTGCCGTCGACCGGCGCGACGATTTCGGTACGCTGCAGCTGGAATTCCTGCAAATTGGTACGCGCTTGCAGCGCCTCGGCTTCCTTCTGCGCATCCGACAACTGGGTGCGCACTTCCTTCTGATAATCCTGCAGGCGCTGGGCGCGGCGCAGGGTCAGTTCCGCCACCTGGCGCTGGGCGCGGCCGATGGTGCCGGTGTCTTCCGAGACGGCGCCGGCGATCTGGGCATAGGTCCGCTCCAGGTCCAGCAGGCGGTTACGCGCCACATAGCCTTCCTTGCTCAGGTCACGCATGCCATCGAGCTGCTCCTTCGTGAGGCTCAGCTGCAGCTTCTTGCTCTCGCGCGCCTCCTCGGTCGCACGGATCTGAATCTTCAGTCCGGCGAT
>DASRUW010000320.1:0-2651 GCA_035655255.1 Telluria sp.
CGACGCCCTGCTGGCGCCGAACGTGAGCTTTTTCGTCGCCCGCGACGCGCGCGGGGAGGCCCTTGGCTGCGGCGCCTGCGTGGACCAGGGCGGTTACGCCGAGATCAAGCGCATGTATGTGGCGCCGTCGGCGCGCGGACAGGGCGCGGCGCGCGCCCTGATGCGGGCCATCGAAGGCGCGGCCGTCGCGCGCGGCCTGTCCACGCTGCGGCTCGAAACCGGCATCCACCAGCCGGAAGCCATCGCCCTGTACGAGCGCACCGGTTACGAACGCCGCGGCCCGTTCGGCGCCTACCAGGCCGACCCCCTGAGCATCTTCATGGAGAAGACGCTCGCATGACGGTGCGCCTGACCCAGGACCGCGGCAACCTGTACAGCATCTATGCGATGCTGTTCGCAGTGGCCATGTTCGGCTTGATGGACGCGTCCATGAAGGGGTTGGCGGCCGTCTATCCCGCCGTGCAGGTGGCTTCGATGCGTGCCCTGGCGTCGATGCCCCTGATTTACGCTTACCTCGCCTGGCGGGGCGGCTTTCGCGGCATCTTCCGCGTCCGGCGCGGCATGCACCTGCTGCGCGCCGCGCTGGGCATCATCATGCTGTCGCTGTTCGCCTACGGCCTGAAGGAACTGTCGCTGGCCGAGACCTACACCATCTTTTTCGTCGCCCCCGGCCTGATCACGGGGCTGTCCGTATTCTTCCTGGGCGAGCGGGTGAGCGCGGCGCGCTGGATCGCCATCGCGGTCGGCCTGGCCGGCGTGGTGATCGTGCTGCGGCCCACCGTGGACGGCATGTTCACCTGGGGCGGCCTGGCCGTGCTGGCTTCGGCCGCCTGCTACGCCGTCTCCAACATCACGAGCCGCATCGTGGCGCGCACCGACCGCACCGAGCACATGGTGTTCTGGCTGATGACGCTGATGGCCATCGGCGCCACCGCGCTCGCGGCGCCCGGCTGGGTGGCGGTGCGGCCGGAGCACGCCTGGCTGATCGCGGCGCTGGCGGTGAGCGGCTTTTTCGGCCAGATCGCGATCACGGAAGCTTTCGCCTCGGGCGAGGCGTCGGTGGTGGCGCCGTTCGAGTACACGGCCCTGGCCTGGGGCGTGGCGATCGACTTCCTGGTCTGGCACGCGCTGCCCGACCGCTACACCCTGCTGGGGGCGGCCGTCATCATCGGCAGCGGCTTGTACCTGATCCGCCACGAACAGCAGCAAACGCCTGGCGAACACCCTTGATCCACGGCAGCAAGGGCCGGGAGAGTCCGATATAATCGCCGGATGCTCAAACAACGTACCGTCAAACAGCTCGTGCGCACCACCGGCGTGGGCCTGCATTCGGGGACCAAGGTCGAACTGACCCTGCGCCCGGCGGCGCCCGACACCGGCATCGTGTTCCGCCGCGTCGACCTCGATCCCGTGGTCGAATTTCCCGCCAGCGCGGGCGTGGTCGGCGACACCCGCATGGCCTCGGTGCTGGTCAAGGACAACGCGCGCGTGTCGACGGTCGAACACCTGATGTCGGCCTGCGCCGGCCTGGGGATCGACAATCTCTATGTCGACGTCAGCGCCGAAGAGATTCCGATCATGGACGGCTCCGCCGCCTCCTTCGTGTTCCTGCTGCAGCAGGCCGGCGTGCAGGAGCAGGGCGCGGCCAAGAAATTCATCCGCGTGCTCAAGGACGTGGAGATCCGCCAGGGCAGTGGCGCCAACGAGAAATGGGCGCGCCTGTCGCCCTACGACGGCTTCCGGCTGGACTTCTTCATCGAGTTCAACCACCCCGCGGTGGACGGCACCAGCCAGCGCGCGCTGGTCGACTTCGGCGACGTCTCCTACGTGCACGAAGTGGCGCGGGCACGCACCTTCGGCTTCATGCAGGACGTGGAAAGCCTGCGCGGCATGGGCCTGGCGCGCGGCGGCTCGCTGGAGAACGCGATCGTCATGGACGAATACCGCATCCTCAACTCGGACGGCCTGCGCTACGACGACGAGTTCGTGCGCCACAAGATCCTGGACGCGATCGGCGACCTGTACCTGGTCGGCCATCCGCTGCTGGCTTCCTACACGGCCCACAAGAGTGGCCATGCCCTCAACAACCTGCTGCTGCGCGAGCTGCTGGCGCACCCGGAAGCCTACGAGATCGTTTCCTTCGACGAGGCCGGCGCGGCGCCCGATTCCTATGTGCGCCAGATGCACCGGGAGTGGGCGCTTACCTGAATCCCGCTCGTCCCCGCGCCGGCGGGGCTAGCGCCGGCGGGCGGCCAGGCGTTCCAGGGCGGCGATCAGCGAGGCATTGCCCGCGGTCGGCTCCAGCGTCTTGCTCAAGTCCTCGAAGGCCTGCACCCCGACCTCGGGAATGCGCAGCTCGCGCTTTTCGTATTCCGGGGGCGGCGGCTGGGTGACCTGCACCTTCAGCCGGATCGATTCGACCTGCCAGCCGCGCTTTTGCAGGGCGGCCGTCAGGCTGTTCAACTGCTGCTTGAGGCGTGTGGCCACCGCCGCATTCGGCACCGCCAGCACCAGCACCCCCGCCTCGAACGAGATCACCCCGCAGCTGGCCGCGACGGCCGGCAGGGCCTGCGCCACGTCCTGCTGCAAGCGTCCCATGCGCATCGCGGCCGGCAGCAGGGCCGCCATCCGGTCGTTCGCGCGCAGGAATT
>DASRUW010000321.1:0-2336 GCA_035655255.1 Telluria sp.
CTTGACGTACTCGATCGTCTTGTCGTCCACCGCCACGAGGCCGGCGCGTGCGCCCGCTTCGATGGCCATGTTGCACACCGTCATGCGGCCTTCCATGGACAGCGAGCGGATCGCGGAGCCGGCGAATTCGATGGCGTAGCCGGTGCCGCCGGCGGTGCCGATCTTCCCGATCACGGCCAGCACGATGTCCTTGGCGGTCACGCCCGCGGGCAGCACGCCGTCCACCTGCACCAGCATGGACTTGGACTTCTTCGCCACCAGCGTTTGCGTCGCCAGCACGTGCTCCACTTCGGAGGTGCCGATGCCGTGCGCCAGCGCGCCGAAGGCGCCGTGGGTGGACGTGTGCGAGTCGCCGCACACCACCGTCATGCCGGGCAGCGTGGCGCCCTGCTCCGGGCCGATCACGTGCACGATGCCCTGGCGCTTGTCGTTCATGTTGAAGTACGTGAGGCCGTACTCCTTGGTGTTGCGGTCCAGGGTTTCCACCTGCAGGCGCGAGACCGGGTCGGCGATGCCGTGCGAGCGGTCGGTGGTGGGGACGTTGTGGTCGGCCACGGCCAGGTTGGCGGACAGGCGCCAGGGCTTGCGGCCGGCCGCCCGCAGGCCGTCGAAGGCTTGCGGGCTGGTCACTTCATGGACCAGGTGGCGGTCGATGTACAGGATGGCGGTGCCGTCGGATTCGGTGCGGACGACGTGCGAATCCCAGAGTTTGTCGTAGAGGGTTTTGATCATGTTGGGGCAGGCATGCGGCAGGTTCTCGCACGATTATGCCACAATTGTGCACTGCGGCACCGACCCGGGGCATTTAATACAAAAAATGCTTTTGATACGTTAATTCCGGCACAAATTCGGTTTCTGTATCAGATTTCAGAGATCCGTATCGTTCAAGGCCACCTCGCCCGGCCCCTGGTAGAGCGGCGCGGGGGTGCGCGGCGGGATGCGGGCGGCGCCGTTGCCGACCCACTGCTGGTAGCGCCCGATCTGGGCCTGGACGGCCGCCGGCACGTGCTCGTGGTCCAGGATGGTCTCCATGATGCGCAGCATGATCCACGGATCGATGTCCTCGCGCCGGCCGGCCGCGTCCTGCGGCGCCACGGTCTTGACCCGGAAGTGGTAGTGACCCTGCGCCAGCATCTGGCGCGTCAGGGCGGAGATGGCGGCGGCGTCCCCGCGCGGCGCGCGTTCGCGCAGGAAGTTGAAGCTGGGGAGGGCGATGCGCGGCACGTCGTGCAGCATCAGCGCCTGCCACACGTCGTTGGGCAGCCCGGCGAAGGGATGGTGCGGAACGTAGCGCTCGCGCATGCGGGCCAGGTTGTCGCTCGAGAACAGCACGCTGGCGCCGCTGACGAAGGTGACGCCCGCCAGCTCCTCCGGCCCGTTCAGGCGGGCGATCGGCCCGGCGAAGCAGTCGGTGGCCGGCAGCGCGGCCATGGCCGTGAGCAGGCCGCGGAAGTCGACCACCGAGGTGGCGGTCGTGTGGTACATGTAGAACGGCCGGTCGCGCGTGCGCAGCAGATGGTCCTGCACCAGCACCTGGCGGAACACCCACTTGGCGTTCTCGGACTGCGACCAGACGCCGCTGGCGGCGTAGCCCGCGTCGCCGTCGAAGTCGCCGCCGACGCCGACCAGCAGGTCGTGGCCGTTGTGGACCACTTCCCCGCGCTTCAGGTCGCGCGTCCAGCGGTAGAACAGGAAGTCGATGCCGGGGAAGTGCCCGGCGTAGAACTGCCACAGGGCCCGGGCCTGGCGGAACACCGGCAGCTCGTCGCCATAGCCGATGACGACCACCAGGTCGGGGTGGGCGGGGCTCACTGCTTATGCGGCCATGCGCACGCTGCCGCGGCAGCCGTCCATCAGGAAGGACAGGCCGACCACCAGCACCAGTTCGCCCTCGGCCGAACGGGCGGTGCCGGTGATGCCTTCCACCGCCAGCGCCGTCATCGGCTTGATCACCAGGTCGGCCGTGCCGTCCACCGCCGCCACCGACAGGATGTAGGGATTGGGCGCGTTGATGACGATGCCGACCCGTTCCGAGCAGGGCTCGTAGGACAGCGCGGCGCCGAGCGAGCGCACCGGCAGCGGGCGGCCCTGGTCGCGCATGACGGGGGCGCCGCCGACGCGCTCGAATTCCTCGGGCAGTTCGACCACGCGCTCGACCACCGCCATCGGCAGCGCGAGCTGGGCGCCGGAGGTCGACACCAGCATGGTCGGCACGATCGACAGTTCGATCGGCAGGCGGATCGAGAACTTGGTGCCGTGGCCCAGGCGCGAGTCGATATGGATCGCGCCGCGGTTCTTTTCCACCGCCGTCTTGACCACGTCCATGCCGACGCCGC